>CAYJJM010000158.1:0-3211 GCA_964370515.1 uncultured Oscillospiraceae bacterium
TTTCTTCTCCTTCCATTGTAATCTCAGAAAGTGGAATTACTCCATCTTTTTTACATCCTAAGTTTACAATAATTTCTTTGTCGGTTACCTGGTGAATTATACCTGTTATCATTTCCCCATTCCTTGGCAACTTCAACGATTTTTCGATTTCATCCATGAAATCGGCCATGCCTAATCCTTCAAACTTTTCGCTCATTATATTGATTACCTCCTCAATTGCGTAATCAGGCGTCGATGCACCTGCCGCAACTCCTATTTTATTATATTTTTGAACATCTTTCAATGGTAAATCACTAATTTTTTCAATAAAAATGCTATTTTTACAGTTTTTACTGGCAATTTCAAAGAGTTCTTTGGAATTGGAGCTGCTTTTATCCCCAATTACAATCATACACTCCACTTCTTTGGCCATATTTAAGCACCCTTTTTGTCTATCTGATGTTGCTGCACAAATAGTATTTATTATCTTAGTGTCTTTAAATTTGCTTTTTATAATCTCTGAAATTTCTTCAAAACTCTCTTTGGGAATAGTTGTTTGTGCTACTATCAAAATACCCTTTTTTTCTTTGTTTAGGAGGCTTTCTATTTGCTCCCCCTCTTCTTTATTTAGTATTACTATTCCTTGGTTGTCGCACCATCCATTTATGCCGATTACCTCTGGATGTTCTTTTTTCCCAATTATTATTATATTATTATCCTCTTTATGTTCCTTAACTACTCTTTGTATTTTTGACACATAAGGGCATGTTGCATCTATTACTTCAACACCTTTTTCCTCAATTTCTTCAAATATTCTTTCGCCTACACCATGTGCCCTAATTATCACATGAGCATTTTCCTTGTTTCCAATCTGTCCTATGCTTTCAATAACTTTTATCCCTTTTTTCTTAAGTTCTCCTACCACTTCTTTATTATGAATAATATTTCCATAAGAATATACATTTTTTCCTTTGTGCTTTTCCAATTCTTCTTGGGCTGTTTCTACTGCCCTTTTTACACCAAAGCAAAAGCCTGAGTATTCTGCTACTTTTATGTCTCTTTTTTTGTAATTATCAATTTTCATCATTATTTACCTTTGCCTATTTTCCTTTGTTTAATTTTCTTTGGTCGCTCTTTGCTTTGTTGTCTATTTCCTTTATTTATTTTTCCCCTTTTAGTCTTTTTCTTTTTACCGGCTAGTTTTTCTCTTGTTTAATTGTCTTTGTTCGCTCTTTACTTTGTTGACTATTTTCCTTTATTTATTGTTATCCTTTGTTTTTAAGGATTCTAAATAATTTTTAAATGCTATTTCTTTGCCATTTGATGTTGGCCTATAATATTCTTTTTTTATTCTATCCAAATCATCTGGCAAATATTGTTGTTTCACATATCCCCCAAAGTCATGGGGGTATTTATAACCATATCCGTGTTTTCTGTCCTTTGCTCCTTTGTAATGAGTGTCTTTTAGATGGAGGGGCACATCACCAAGCTTCCCTGTTGTAACATCTACCATAGCTTCATCTATTGCTGTTATTATAGCATTTGATTTAGGACAGGAACTTAAAACCATAACAGCTTGTGCTAGGTTAATCCTTGCTTCTGGGAACCCTACAATAAAGGCGGCATCAACGCAACTTTTCACTATAGAGATGGCTTCTGGATATGCCAACCCTACATCTTCGCTTGCAATAACCAAAAGTCGCCTTCCTATGGTTTTTTCGTCCATCCCTCCTGCTATCATCCTTGCCAAATAGTAAATTGCAGCATTTGGATCGCTTCCTCTTATGGATTTTTGGAAGGCTGAAAGTAGATTATACTTATCTTCTTCTTTGTGGAAAAAGAAGGCTCTTCGTTGTAATGCCTCCTCAATGGCTTTCTTCGTTATCTCTCCCTTTATTGGAGTGTTATCAATAACAAAGCCCAATGTGTCTAATGCAATTCTTGCATCTCCAGATGAAAGCTCACTTAAAATTTCTAAAGTTCCTGCTTCTGCTGTTATTCCCAAATTGCCTAGACCTTTTTCTTTGTCCCCTAAGGTTCTATTTAGTATAAAAAGTATCTCTTCTTCACTAAGAGGTCTAAATTCATATATGCTTCTTACTCTACTTATTATGGCATTATTTATTGCAAAGTATGGGTTTTCCGTGGTGCTTCCTATGAATTTAATAATTCCTTCTTCAATAGCTTTTAGCAAAGAATCTTGTTGTAATTTATTCCATCTATGAAACTCATCTATATAAAGATATGTAATCTTTTTTTCAATTCCTTCTGCCCTAAACCTACTTTCTTCAATAACTTCTTTCAATTCTTTTATACCTGTAGTTGAAGCGTTTATCTCTTTAAATTTTCCATCCATTTCTTTTGCAATTATTCTAGCCAAGGTTGTTTTTCCCGTACCACTAGGACCAAAAAAAATTGCCGAATTAAATGTCTTATTTTCTATTGAATTGTATAGTAAGGAGCCCTTATAGAAAAAGTGGGTTTGCCCCACAAATTCTTCTAGTTTTCTTGGTCTCATTTTTGTTGATAATGGCATCATTTTAGTTTCCCCAATACTAATTTATATCCATCAGCTCCATAGTTAAGGCATTTATTTATGCGGCTTATAGTGGCTGTAGACGCTCCTGTCTTTTCTTCTATTTCATGGTATGTTGTATTTTCGCTTAGCAAAAGGGCCACTTGTAACCTCTGTCCTATGGACTGTAGTTCCTTAATAGTACATACATCTTCAAAGAATCTATAACATTCTTCTTTGGTTTCCAAAGAAAGAATTGCTTTGAAAAGTAAATCTATTTCTTCATTTTTAAACTTAGATTCATACTCCATGACAACCTCCTGTATTCTACAACTGTTTCTTATTGATTTTTTACTTTAGTACATTATAAGACTAAATTGTTTTTATGTCTATAGAATTCTGCGAAGCACTTCATTTTTTCTCAGCAAGTGGCTCGTCTTTTCTCCTCCAAGTGCCTCCTTTTTTCGAGGTAAGTGTTTGGTTTTTTCTCGTCCGAGTGCTTCATTTTTTTATTCTATCACAAATGTCCTTTTGATTAATTACAACCCTTTTACAACATCAATAGCTTTGTCCAGCTGGTTATCGTAAGTTGAATTTTCGTCAAATTCAACTTTGTAGTCTGGCTTTATGCCTTTGCCATGTATTTCTTCTCCAGATGGTGTGAAAAATTGATTTATTGTCAAAAGTTCCCTTTTAAAAAAGCAATCAGCATTTCTT
>CAYJJM010000159.1:0-3194 GCA_964370515.1 uncultured Oscillospiraceae bacterium
GGTTGTGCATCTACTACAATGCCTTCTGCTTCTATTACATCTTTTTTCGACATACTATCACCTCACATCATTTTAATAAGTCAAAAGTTCTGGTTCATCATTAGTTATAACTACAGTGTTTTCATAATGGGCTGATAATTTTCTATCCCTTGTAACATAAGTCCAGTTATCATCTAAAATATCAATTTCATATGTTCCTTCTGTAATCATAGGTTCTACGGCCAATACCATTCCTTCTTGCAATCTTGCTCCTTTTCCTGGTCGCCCATAGTTTGGAATTGGTGGATCCTCATGCATATTTTCGCCTACACCATGTCCTACTAATTCCCTGATTACTCCAAATCCATTTCCTTCTACACTTAATTGTATAGCGTTTGATATATCAGACACTCTATATCCAGGCTTGCAATATTCTATTCCTTTGAAAAAAGCTTCTTTTGCTGCAGTAATAATTTTTTCCGCAACATCATCTACTTTTCCAACCTTGTATGTTCTAGCTGCATCTGTTACATACCCTTTGTATGTACAACCAACATCAATACTAATTATGTCACCTTCGCTTAAAACTCTTTTTTTGCTTGGAATTCCATGGACAATTTCTTCATTTATAGAAGCACATATGCTTGCTGGAAATCCGTTATACCCTTTAAATGAAGGGCTCATTCCATTACTTAGTATTATTTCCGTAACATACTCATCAATTTCTGCAGTACTTATGCCTGCTTTGATGTAGCCTTCTAAAGACTCTAGGATTTTTTTTGTAACCTGCCCAGAGGTTCTCATAATTTCAATCTCTCTTTTTGACTTAATTATAATCATATCTAGTCACCTAAGACTTCAACAACCTGCTCATAGGTATGTTCTGCATTAGCTGAACCATCAATGTTTGTTAGTTCATTCTTTTTAGTATAGTACTCTATCAAAGGTTTTGTTTGAGATTCATAAACATCTATTCTATTTTCTACGGTTTCTTCTGTGTCATCAGCTCTTTGATAAAGACTTTCGCCACATTTATCACATATTCCCTCTTTTTTTGGAGGCATGTTTTCAACATGATATATGGCTCCACAGTTTTTACATAATCTTCTGCCTACCATCCTAAACATCAAAAGCTCTTTGGGTGCAGCTATATTTAAAACTTTATCTAGCTTTTCTTCTTTTTCATCCAAATATTGGCTTAAGGCTTCTGCCTGTTCAACCGTTCTTGGGAATCCATCCAAAAGAAATCCGTTTTTGCAATCGTCCTTGCTTATTCTATCTAAAGCGATCTCTATTACCAAAGAGTCTGGAACCAAGTCTCCCTTGTCCATAAAGCTTTTTGCTTTTTTTCCAAGTTCTGTCTCTTTCTTTATATTTTCACGGAAGATATCTCCCGTTGAAATATGTGGCATACCGTATTTTTCTACAATCTTAGTTGCAACGGTTCCTTTTCCCGCTCCTGGAGGGCCCAATAAAATTAATTTCATCTCTTCCTCCTATTTTAAAAATCCTTGATAGTTTCTCATAAGTAACTGTTGTTCTAATTGCTTCATCGTATCTAAGGCTACCCCTACCGCAATAAGGAGTGAGGTTCCGCCGAACATAACATTAAATGATGTGAACTGACCTATTAACATAGGCAAAGTAGCAATTAGTGCTAGGAACAGTCCTCCAACAAAAGTTAGTCTTGATGAAACTTTTTGCAAATAGTCTACAGTGGCTCTTCCAGGTCTAATTCCTGGAATAAATCCTCCATTGGCTTTCATATTATCTGCAACTTCAACTGGGTTAAATGTAGCAGTAGTATAGAAGTATGTAAAGAACATAATAAATACTATGCTAAGTGCTGAATAAAGCCATACCCCCGGCGAGTCTACAGGCGAAAGCCATTTTTCTACCCAAGCTGTAAATCCTGAATCTGCACTTGTAAAGTATGTGATCGTAAGTGGAAATTGCATTATTGACATTGCAAATATTACAGGTATTACTCCTGCTTGATTTACTTTTAATGGAATATGTGTAGCTTGTCCGCCATACATTTTTCTTCCAACAACTCTCTTTGCATATTGTACAGGTACTCTTCTTTGTCCTTCTTGTACTAGTATTATTCCAACAATTACCACAAGAGCAAATAGCAAGAATAGTCCTACAGATATTGCACTTACTTCTCCCGCTTGTAGTTTTACCCATGTTTCGTGGACTACTGAAGGAACCGCAGCTATTATACCTGCAAAGATTATTAAAGAAATACCGTTTCCAATGCCATTGTCATTGATTTTTTCACCTAGCCACATTAGGAATGCAGTACCCGCTGTAAGCACTATTACTACTAAGGCAACTGAGAAGAAATCTGTACTAATCAATGCTTGATTAAACATTCCAACCGATACCCCTATAGCTTGTATCAAAGCCATAACAACAGTTAAGTATCTAGTTAATCTAGCCATTTTCTTTCTTCCTTCGGTACCTTCTCTAGCCATTCTTTCTAATGCAGGTATTACCATTGTAAGTAGTTGCATTATGATAGATGCTGTAATGTACGGTGTTATGCTAAGGGCAAATATTGTCAAGCTGGCAAATGCACCCCCAGAAAATAGATTAAACAAGGCGAATATGCCTGTACCATCACCAAAGGCTTCTGCCAATACATCTCTGTCGATATTTGGAACGGGTATATTAGAACCAATTCTGAATATTACCAACATCAAAAGTGTAAATATTATTTTCTTTCTTATTTCAGCAACTTTCCATGCTTTCCCAATAGTTTTTAGCATTTCCATTTTAGATCACCTCTGCCTTTCCTCCGGCAGCTTCTATTTTTTCAGCAGCTGATTTTGTAAATTTCTGAGCTTGAACAGTTATGCTCTTTTCAAGATTTCCATTTCCTAAAATCTTTACTCCATCTTTTACTTGTTTAACAACACCTGCTTCTCTTAACATTTCAGGAGTTACTACTGTGCCTGCATCAAATTTGTTTAATGTTTCTACATTAACTTCTGCATATTCTTTTGCCCAAATATTAGTAAATCCTCTCTTTGGAATTCTTCTATATAGAGGCATTTGGCCTCCTTCAAATCCTGGTCTTACACCGCCACCACTTCTAGAGTTTTGTCCATTCATACCTCTGCCGGCAGTTTTACCTTGACGCGTTGCTGTTCCTCTTCCTTTTCTTTTTCTGTTTTTTGTTGAACCTGGAACTTTTTTTAATTCATGAA
>CAYJJM010000160.1:0-3189 GCA_964370515.1 uncultured Oscillospiraceae bacterium
AACCTTTAATACCCCTTTTCAATTCTGTGTTTTCACTTTGAGGATTTAAATTTTTTTCTTTCGTGTCGCTCATAATTTTCTCCTTTCTTAGTAAAATTCCTTATAAATATAAATTAACATAAAACAATTTTATCATAGGAGGTACTCAAGTCAACCGAATTCCCATTTTTGGGAAAGACTGATTTGCTCAATTCTTGCAAAAAATGTAACTTTTTTGCTAATTCAGAATATTCTGACTTTTGTATCCTTTTTTTTCCAAAAAAGACAGCCTTCGCTGTCTTTTCATTTTTATTACATTTTGCATAATATTACATATTTTTTGTTATTATAAAATTCTTCTTCCCTCAACTGCTTTTAACAAAGTTATTTCATCTACATACTCTAAATCTCCACCAATCGGTATCCCATGAGCTATTCTGCTAACTTTAATGCCAGAAGGCTTGATTAATTTCGCTATGTACATAGCTGTTGCTTCTCCATCAATATTAAGATTTGTTGCCACTATGACCTCTTCTACAGGGTTATCTTGCAATCTAAGTATCAGACTTCTAATATTAATATCTTCTGGTCCTACACCATCTATTGGAGAAATGACTCCATGCAAAACATGATATCCACCCTTGTATTCCTTTATTTTTTCAATGGAATATATGTCTTTTGGAGTTTCCACCACACATATTGTGTTCTTGTCTCGCCTTGTGTCTTGACATATTTGGCAAGGATCATTGTCCGTTAAGTTTCCACAAATTGAGCAATATTTCATAGACTCCTTTGCTTCAATTATTGCTCTAGCCAGACTTTCTCCTTCTTCCTGACTAATTGAAAGCACATGAAAAGCTAACCTTTCTGCACTTTTCATCCCTACTCCTGGCAATTTTGCAAATTCGTTTATTAATCTTGTTAAGTATCTACTATAATTCTTCATACTATTTCCTATATTAGTCCCGGTGGTAAGCCAAGTCCTGCCGTTACCTTGTTCATCGCTTCCTGAGATTTCTGTTCCATCTCTCTAATCGCTTCATTTGTAGCTGTTATTATCAAGTCTTGCAACATTTCTATGTCATCAGGATCGACGATTTCAGGTTTAAGTTCAATACTTTTTATTTCCTTATCCCCAGAAACTGTAACTGTAACTGCTCCTCCTCCTGAAGAAACCGTAGTTTCCATTTCAGAAACTTCTGCTTGTGCTTCTTCCATTTTTCTTTGCATTGCTTGCATTTGTTGCATTTGATCTCTCATGTTTGGTGCCGCGGCTTTTGGTTTTTTGCCGGCTTTCATGCCTTTTCCCATTTCTTTCTCCTTTCTTACTTGTCTTTTTCGCTGTATGCTGTTCGCCCATTATTTTTCTTCTACTATTGTTCCCAAAATTTCTGCTAATTCTTCTTTTGATTTATATTTTTCTTCATCTTCTTTTATCTTGTTAATCTTAAGTGTTCTTTTAAAGCCACTGCATGTTTCAAATAGTTTTTCCATAAAATCTTTATTAGTATTTAAGTAATTTTCAGCTACTTCTGCCTGGGTTTCAGGAATTGCAACTATAAATTCTTCTCCTGTTATTTCCAGAGGCACCACATCAAATGTTAGCATAGTAAAACTTGCTTTTTCTTTTGTTCCTTCTTCTACCATTCTTGTCCATATATTTTGAAAATCTTTATCTTCTGTTTTGATTTTTTCATTTGATTTTGAAAATTGATTTTCACTTATACTTTCTTCCTCTGTTTTTTCCCTTTCATTTATTGCAGCTTTTTTTCTTTTTTCTTTTTCTATAAGGGCTGCTAATCCGTCTTCTTCATGTTCTTCATTTTTTTCTTCATATTTTCTACTTTTTTCTTCATATTTTTCGTTTTCAAAACTTACAATCTTTTCTTTTTCTATAGACGGAGCGTCTATTATTTCCACTTCTCCAAGTGCTAGGCTTGCAAAATACTCATCTTCTGTTGTAATTGCATTGTCTTTCACTTCCATTGCGGATTCCTTATAATTAGCTTGCTCTGGTATTTCTGTTGCCATTGCTTTTGTTTCTGCTATTTTTACTTTCATTGTTTCATCTTTTGTTTCTGGCACTTTTTTCTTGGTTATTTGCTCATTTGTTTCTACTTCTTTTCTCTTGGCTGTCTGCTCTTTTGCTTTCTTTTGGCAAAGATTCACATATGCCATTTCCAAAAGAATCCTTGGTTGGCTAGATGTTCTAGCATATTGTATCATTTCACCTAAAGAGTTTATTCCTTCTTCTATATCTCCTATGGAAATTTTTCTTCCTTGCTCTTTTATTTTTTCAATGTTCTCTATGGATAAATTTAAAATGTTTTCTGGTTTTTCCAAATGCTTAGTAAGCATTATGTTTCTAAAGTACTCTAACCAGCTTACCAGTATCTGTCTCGGATCTTTCCCCTCTGAAAGAATGTTATCAATAAGAACAATTCCTTTGTCCACTTCTCCATTTAGGGTTGATTCTGTAAGTTCCAAAAATATGTCTGTGTCTACAGTTCCTATGGTTTCAAGAACATCTTCTCTGGTTATTTCTTTTTTTTCAGTTGATATGCATTGTTCTAGCAATGTCAATCCATCTCTTACGGAACCGTCAGCATTAGCAACAACAAGTCGTAATGCATTTTCTTCTACATTAACCCCCTGCTCCTGGCATATGTCTTTCATTCTTCTTAAAAGTTCTTTCTCTGACACTCTTCTAAAGTCTAATCTAAGGCAGCGTGATAAAATCGTTGCGGGCAATTTATGTGGTTCCGTAGTAGCCAAAATAAAAACTACATACTCTGGGGGTTCTTCCAATGTCTTAAGAAAAGCGTTAAAAGCTCCCGTGGATAGCATATGCACTTCATCAATAATATATATTTTTTTTCTTCCTACAGAAGGTGGAAACTTTACGCTATCTCTTATTTCGCGAATATTTTCAATTCCACTGTTTGAGGCTCCATCTATTTCGATTACATCCAAAAATGTTCCTTTTTTAATGGATATGCAATTTTCGCATTGACCACATGGCTTTTCCTCTTGGCTAAGACAATTCAGCCCTTTGGCTAGTAATCTTGCTGTAGTGGTTTTACCTGTTCCCCTAGTCCCAGTAAATAAATAGGCATGATTTGTTTTGTTTTCATTTATCTGAGACTTTAAAATTCTAATTATATGATTTTGCCCCAGAACTTCATTAAATGTTTCTGGCCTATAGGCTCT
>CAYJJM010000161.1:0-3183 GCA_964370515.1 uncultured Oscillospiraceae bacterium
TTTCAGTTTTTGAATATTTTATGATTAGGTCTGTAAATCCTTCTGTCGCTTTTGCTTTTCTCATTAGTGCAATAAAGCTTCCAAAAATGCCTACAACCAAAATAACCCAAACATTTTCGGCTACGGTTACTTGTAGAAAGTCTAAGTAACCTCCAAAGAATCCTGCTCCATATGCGATTACGCAAGCAACAACGCCACCTAGTACTAGTGCTTCAAATGTTTTCTTAGTAATTAGTGCGAAAACAATGATTAAAATTGGTGGTAATAATGTAATAATTCCATAATTGTCCATATAATCTTCCTCCTCCTCTTTTGATGAGTAACTAAATTTATTTATGTTTCTTATCAATTGCAAGTGTCGTGCCAACTATTTTGGCTATTTCACATTTGTTGATTTTTCAATGTCTTTTTATTTTTTTGGATTTTTTTTAATTTCAAATGGTTAAAATGTCTTTCCCTCTACTGCTCTTCAAGCATTTCGGACGCAATTTTGCGTCCAAAATTATAGTTTTTCTAATAATCACCGCTTTCTAGTCCAATCAGGTGGTTTTGACGACGCAATTTTGCGTCGAACCTTCTCTCTGCACTAATTGAAGGTTTGTATTTCTGTTAATTTTTATTGAAATTTGAACAGAACATAACGGACGCAATTTTGCGTCCATATTTCATTAAAAAAATAGAATTAGTACATACAAATGTTAATTCTATTTTCTTCGTTTATCTTTTTCTGCCTTTTCATCTGCTTTCTTTTATCTTTTTGGCTGTTTCCTTTTATCTTAATATCATTTCTCTTGTTCAGAACGAATGCTATATTTGGCTAGTTTTCGGTTTATGGTGGAGCGGGTCGTTCCAAGCCTTTCTGCCATTTCTCTTGTATCTTTACACTGGGTAAAGGCTTCCAGCAAAATTTCATATTCCAAGGCCTCCACTTGCTCTGCCAGTCCTTTTCCTCCTTTTCGCAAAAGAGTAACCTTTTTGTCGCCCTCTTCTAATTCAGACAGTGATTTCATAGTAATATGGTCTTCTTCGCTAACTATCATTAGCTGCTCAATATAATTTTCCAGTTGCCTGACATTTCCTGGCCAATCATTATTTTTGAAATGGCTCAATACTTCTAGGGAAAAATTCTTTTTCATATGAAACTTTTTGTTAAGTTTTTCTAAGAAGTACAGGGATAATGGTATTATGTCTTCTTTTCTTTCTCTCAGTGGAGGAATTTCTATTTGCATTACCGCAAATCTGTAATATAGATCTTCTCTAAATTTTCCTTCATCCACAAGGTCTTTTAATTTTTTGTTTGTGGCAACTATTATTTTTAGGTCTAATTTAATTGAACCTGTTCCTCCTACTGGCGTGATTTCTTTTTCTTGGATTACTCTTAGAAGTTTAGACTGAAGATTAATGGGCAGTTCGCTTATTTCGTCCAGAAATATTGTTCCACCGTTTGCTAATTCAAAAAATCCTTTTTTTCCTTTTTTTACAGCACCTGTAAATGCACCCTCTACATAGCCAAACAACTCCGATTCAATCAGATTTTCTGAAATAGCACCACAATTTATCCTTATAAAAGGTTCTTTGCCTCTGCTTCCACTTTCATGAATATACTTAGCAAACACTTCTTTACCTACACCTGATTCGCCATAAAGCAAAACTGTGGTATCTACATTTGCCGCTCTCTTTAATGTTCCTATTATCTTCTCTATGCCATCAGACTGATAGACTAAATAATCCGGTTTGTTTTCACTTGTTTTAAGTTTTTCTATTTCTTTTTCATATTCAATATTTAGTTTTTTAGCTTCTGTTAATTTTTCTCTTAACTCTACAAGTTCTGATATGTCCCTTTCGCAAGCTACAACCATATTTAATTGATTGTCTTTGAAGCAAGGAATACCAGTTACTAAGACTTCCTTTTCTCCATCTACATTTTGAACAATGGTGATTTTTTCTTTCTTCTCTATAACTGTTTCGCTAACAAACCTGTCACAATATCCTTCTTCTACCAATTCGTAAATACTACGACCTTGTAATTCTGCTTTGCTTCTTCCTCCACTTTTTTCAACGGCTTTATTAACCTTCATTATATGCCCACTAGGATCAATTACAAATATACCATCATCTATACTATCTAATATGGTTTCGTATTCTTCTTTTAGTTTTTCAAATTTTTCTTTGTAATTTATGTTATCCTTCTTATCCATTTTATCCCTTTTACCCTCTTTGGCTCAAAGTCCACAAACATTCATTTATAACTCACCTACATTATTAGTATATCACAAAAGTCAAGTAAAGTTTGTTTGCTTATCTTGCGCCTTCATTTGCGTGTCTTTCTTGTCCTTTTAATTTATTTGCTTATCTTGCGCCTTCATTTGCTTGTCTTTCTTGTCTTTGTACTTTATTTGCTTGTCTTGCAGCTTTATTTATTTACCTTCTTGCTAATTACGCATATTCTTGGAAAGTAATTCTAAATAATTCGAATAATTTGATAAAATAATTTTATTTAGAAAATTGTTCTAAAACTCAAAAAATTTGTTAGAGCAGTTATAGTTGTAAATTTATTCTAATGTCCTCGGATGACTTCGGATATTTATAAAATAATTGAATTTACTTGAATTCATACTAGAACATTTAAATATTTGCAAACCAACTATAGATTACATTTAAAACTTGTTATTAAAAGAAAGGGAAATATTATGTCTTGTGCGAAGCGCTACTATAATGGATGTATTTATACCGTAGAAGAAGATATGCCTTATGCAGACGCTATGGCAGTATTGGATGGTAAAATCATAGCTATAGGAAAAGCTGATGATGTTCTAGTCTGCATCCAACAATTGGAAAATATTACTGTCGAAAAGGTAGACTTAGAAGGCAAATTTCTTATGCCTGAGTTTATTGATTCTTATGCCCATCCAGTAATGGCAGGGACAGAACTATTATGCTCTTTTGTGCTTGATTTCTAGAAAATCATCATATTTTGTTGCGGTTTTTATGTTATAATTAATTCGTATGATTAAACAGGTTACTATTTTATTTTTGACATTAAATTTGAATTATTATTAGCATTAGAAAGGATCCTCAAATGAGAAAATTACTAGTTATATTAATGATCATAATCATAATATCAGGATGTACACTGGAAACCATAAGTGCTACTACAGACACTATCGCAGATTCAGATATATT
>CAYJJM010000162.1:0-3170 GCA_964370515.1 uncultured Oscillospiraceae bacterium
AAAACATCACATGTAACAACATTTCCAGCTTTTAGGTCTAATATTTTCTGATCCTTGTTTACTTCATAAGCTTTGGTTAATAAATCCCAGCTTGCTGTAGGAGAATAGCCGTTATGTGAATCAAAAGCATGAATATAATTGGAATCTGTAGAAGCTGCAACTGCCATAACTCCATCAAATAATTTTATTTCTTCCTTGAAACTCCCTGCTGTGCCCACACGAATTAAATTCTGCACATCATATTCTGTAATTAATTCCCAGGTATATATCCCAATAGAAGGAGCTCCCATTCCAGTTCCTTGAACAGAAACTTTCACTCCCTTGTATAAACCTGTATAACCGAACATATTTCTAACATCGTTATATTGCACGGGGTTTTGCAAATAATTTTCTGCAATAAATTTTGCTCTTAATGGATCGCCTGGAAGTAGAATGCTTTCTGCGATATCTCCTTTGTTTGCGGCGTTAATATGTGTACTCATGAATCTGCCTCCTTAATTTATTTTCTTGTATTTAATATTATATATGTTAGAATGATAACATATATAAAGTTTTTTTTCTATAGGAGGGATAGTGATATGGGAATAAATAAGAAAAATGATAAGAATGTAGCACCACAGGGTGGGTGTTTCCCAATACAAGAAGTTACAGATTTAAAAGACCTTATAAATAGCAGAGCAAAAATCTATGGTGACAAAAAAGCATATTTGGTAAAAAAAGAAAAAGGCGGCCAATACTTTGAAATAAGTTATAAACAACTTAAGGAAGATGTGGATGCTTTAGGAACAACTCTTATGGATATGGGACTTGAAGGTGAAAAAATTGCTATTATAGGAACCAATTCTTATCAATGGGTTGTGTCTTACCTTGCAATTGCTAATGGAATAGGAACTGTTGTTCCATTAGACAAAGAACTTAATAAAGAAGAAATTATAAATTTGGTTAAAACAGCTTCATGTAAAGCCGTGTTTTATTCAGAAGAATATGCAAAGGTGTTCAAAGATATAGATTTGGAATACAAGTTTTTAATTAATGCCTATGAAGATGAGGAAGATAAGAAGAAAGAAAATACATGCAAAGCCCTTATTGAAGAAGGGTATCACCTAATGAAAACAGGAAAAGCTGATTATGTAGAGAAAAAAATTGACCCTAATGTTATGAGTGTAATCCTCTTTACTTCAGGAACAACAGGTGTGGCTAAAGGTGTAATGTTAAGCCACAAAAATATTATAACAACAGTTATGGGAATAGCAAAGTTTGTAAAAATTCGAGAAAATGAAATTTTCCTTTCTGTTTTACCTATTCACCACACATTTGAATCCAGTATGAGCATTATGGCTCCTCTTTTCCAAGGAGGAACAACTGCATTTTATGAAGGTCTAAAATATATGCTAAAGAATATACAAGAGTCCAAGGCTACTTGTATAGTTGGAGTTCCCCTTATCTTAGAATCTTTATACAATAGAATTTGGTCCCAGGCCAAAAAAACTAAAAAAGATAAGGCTTTAAAAATAGCCATAAGGGCAAACAAAACAGCATTGGCATTGGGTATAGATAAGAGAAGAACTATATTCAAATCTATATATGATAACTTTGGTGGAGACTTTAGACTTTTATTCTCTGGTGCGGCGGCACTAAATCCTGAAACTTTAAGAGGATTCATGGATTTAGGTTTTGATGTAATGCAAGGATATGGATTGACTGAGTGTGCTCCTGTTGTGGCAGCAACACCACAGTGGGAAAATATATATGGACACGCAGGATCTTGTGGAAAAGTCTTACTTGGGGGAGAATTGAAAATAATAAATCCAGACGAAAGTGGAATAGGAGAAATCTGCTATAAAGGCGATAATGTAATGTTAGGCTACTACAATATGCCTGAAGAAACAGCAGCTGTTATAAAAGACGATTGGTTCCACACTGGAGACTTAGGATTTATTGATCAAGAAGGATGGCTTTACATTACAGGAAGACAAAAAAATGTAATTGTAACTAGAACAGGAAAGAATATTTACCCTGAAGAACTGGAAGCAAAATTAAATCTGGAAGAATATATTGCAGAAGCTATGGTATATGGAGTTGATGAAGAAGAGGGTGACACTGAAGTATGGGCACAAATTTACCCTGACTACGAAAAAATAAAGGAAACACTGGGCATAGATCCAAATGAAGAAAACATTTCAACTTTAATAAAAGATCAAAGAAAAAAAGAAATCTTCAAACTCTTTGATGAAAATGTTAAAGATGTAAATGAAACTCTGGCAGTATATAAGAGAATAAAAAATATAATTGTTAGAGAAGAAGACTTTGTGAGAACAACCACAAAGAAAATAAAAAGAAAAGACTCTATTAAAGAATATGAATAAAATAAAAAGAAAAGGCTTGATGAAAGAATGTGAATAAAATAAAAAACCGTGGGAGACACTTCCACGGTTTATTTTTGTTTGATGGCATTTAACTTATGCCTTTTTTATGTGGGACGGGTGAGATTTAAGCTTCTTTTGCCGTTGTAAAAGAACCGCCAGCTTTTATGTAAGCTTGAGTTAATCTAGAAACTTTACGAGAAGCTGTGTTCTTGTGCAAAGTACCCTTGCTAACAGCTTGCATTAATCTTTTTTCTGCAAGTTGAAGTTTAGCTTTTGCTTCATCCAAATTGTTTTCAGCAAGAGCAATATCAAAATCCTTTAGGATTGTTTTGATATGTCCTTTAACTCTTCTGTTTCTTGCAGTTTTCTTTTCAATAACTTTGATTCTCTTTTTAGCAGATTTAATATTTGCCATTTCTTTTCTCCCCACTTCAAACGAAAATAGTGCACAGTATTGTCCACTCGTAATATTATACAGTAAGAGCAGGGGAAAAGCAAGGAAAAAACCGATTTTGCAAATAAATTGGAAATTGCAAATTGCAAATAAATATAGCCCAAAAGAAAATTGCAAACTAAATTCTACCCCTACTCATACTGAAAAATGATTTAAAAAAAGCACAATAATTTTATACGCTTCTTTGTTTTTTCAAAAATAAAACATTTAAAACCACAAAGGCTGTTGTAAATCCCAGTAACACTAGACAATCAATTGCAATTTCTCCAAAACCACTTCCTTTAAGCATTATTTCTGTCAATCCATGTGTTGTATAGTAAAGAGGCATTGCTTGGCTTATCAAATCCCAT
>CAYJJM010000163.1:0-3080 GCA_964370515.1 uncultured Oscillospiraceae bacterium
AAAGCACGGCTATATATTTTTATTTGTTCTTTATATTCTTTTTCTATGTTTTCGGTTTGGCTGTTGCTCTTATAATCTATTAACACCAGACCTTCATCTTCTTCAAAGAAACAATCAATAACCCCTTGAATTAATTGTTCTTCTTCTCCTGCCTTTTCTTGAACAATTGTAAATTCCTGTTCCTTCTTTACAAGTTTGCTTTTTATTATCCTTTCAAAAATAGGTTCTTTCAATAATTTTTCTATTTTTTCTACCAAGATATATTCCAAGTATTCTTCATTTATTATATTTCTTTGACCTAGGATTTCTTTTTCTTTGAGTAAATATTCGCTGCCTTTTTCCCTAGCCTTTGCAAAGTCTATACATTCCAAAAACTTATGGTTTACTGTTCCTATAATCATCCCTTTGTTTTTATCCCTGCTTTTTTCTCCTAGGACCTCTGGACTTTGAATTTTAATCTCTTCTAGCGCCTCTCCTTTGTTGATTGCACTTACTGAAGTTTTGGAAAGCAAAGACTTTCCTGATTCCTCGTATTCATAGGAAAGTCTTTTTTCAATTTCTTTTCTCACTTCAACTGAAGACTCTTCTATTTTTTTCATCCCTTCTTTTTCCTCTATTTCTTTTTCTAAATGATAAAGTTCAATTTCCTTTTGATCTATTATCTTTGTTTTTATTTGTGCATGTTTTCTTAGAGGGTATATCATTTCCATATAAGTTCCCGCCAAAGTTATTCCTTCTTCTCCCAACCTATCTATGGTTTCCTTGCTCTTTAGCCTCCCCACTAAAATAAGCTTATCTTTTGCCCTAGTAAATGCTACATATAGTATTCGCTTCTCTTCTTCTAGGTTTTTGCCTTTTAAAATATCTTGAATTCCTCTTTGTATAATTGTATCTTTTTTAAGTCTTTTTCCAGCATCTGCCAGATGCATTCCCACACCCAATTCTTTGTCTATTTCAAGTAAAGGTTTCTTTCCCTGTTTAATTAGCCTTTTCCCTAAATTTGCCATTATAACCACAGGAAACTCTAGTCCTTTACTTTTGTGAACAGTCATAATCCTAACAACATTATCTTTTTCATTCATAATGCTGCTCTGCCCCATATCAATTTTTCTTTCTTGCAAAAGTTCTATATATCTTAAGAATCCATGAACTGTACCATCTCCGCTATCTATAAATGTATTAGCCCTGTCGACGAATGCCCTTAAATTATTTTGCCTTTTTTCTCCAGATTTTAAAGAGCCAATATATTCATATAATCCTGTTTCCAGCATAAGTTCCCATGCAAATTTGTTTATTGGAGTATTAAAGCTTCTTTTTTTCCATTCTTTTAAGTTTTCAATTACCCTATTGCACTTGTTCCGTAATTCCTCTTCTTCTCCCTCTTCTCCATAAAAAACTAGACCGTCATAGAAATAACCCTTTGGATATTCCATACGAATTTTCATTAAATCATTTGTAGAAAAATTGAAAAAGTCTGTCCTGAGGGTAGCAAGTAAAGGCAAATCTTTTTTCCTGTTATCTATGCATTTTAAAAGTTCAACAATTATGGATATTTCTAAGGTTTCAAAATACCCTTCCTTATCTTCCAGATAGGCATTTATATTTTGTGCTTCCAACACCCTTCTAATAGTTTCTGCAACTTCCTTGCCACTTCTGTAAAGAACCACTATATCTTTTTCTGCAATTTTTTTAATTACTTTTCCTTTGGAATCATAAATTTCTCTTCCTAGATTTTCTTTAATAATTTGACTAATTAAAACCGCTTCTTTTTCTAGGCTGGTAAGCTGATTTTCTTCCTCATATATTTTTTCACCTTCTTCTTTTTCACTTTCAAATTCACATATAGGATAAAGTTCTACAGGAAATTCATAAGCAGGTTCAGTTACCAAGCCTTTATTCAGCTTAGCCTCATCATTATAGTCTTTCATTATTTTTTCAAATACTTTGTTTATGCCATCAATGCCCCTTCCTTTGCTTCTAAAGTTTTGGTTTAGGTCTATTTTGCACGAATCTTCTTTTTCTTTTTTGAATAGTTCATACTTTTCTTTAAAAATA
Source organism: uncultured Oscillospiraceae bacterium (assembly GCA_964370515.1). Lineage (GTDB taxonomy): Bacteria > Bacillota > Clostridia > Peptostreptococcales > Anaerovoracaceae > CAYJHC01. Next base: position 2,056 of record CAYJJM010000163.1, read on the forward strand.
GTTGGATCTGACATTCGAAATCCATATATACACTGTTTAATATCACCCACTCTAAATCCATTGTCTTTCCGCTCAATTGATGCAATTAACTGCTCTTGAATAGGGTTAGTATCTTGGTATTCATCCACAAAAATATAATCAAATTTATTTCTATATTCTTCCCCCACCTGTTGATTTTCCAATATTTTTACAGCAAAATGTTCCAAGTCGTTAAAATCTAAAATATTCTCTTCTCTTTTGCTTGCACCATAAATTTTATGAAACTCCTGCAGTATTCTTATAACCATTTCTATAGATTTTTTTGTTTCCTGCACAGTTGAAATAAGTTCCTTTAAGTTTCCATAAAAGTATCTTTTTTTAACAGATTCTACCAACTCTTTACCTTCTTTGCGAAGTAAAGTACTTTCTTCTTTTATTTGAATATAGTCCGCTTTTTCTTCTGCCTTGGCCTTCATCACTTCAAACTTTAAACAATCTAATGCTATTTTTGTTTTTCCAAATTCCTTTTCTTCTATAAATTCTTTTATTTCTTTCAGCTTTTGTATATCTTCACGGTTTTTGCCTCCTAGATTTAGAAGATTTGCTTCATCTAGGATTTCTTGATTTTTTTCAAAGAAAGAAATGCTTTTGTTTATTTCTCTTTGGCTATAGTCAAAAATATGGTTGGCTAGTTTTGAATTTGGGAACTCTTCTTCTGCTATTGCATAATTTAAGCTAGCTTTTTCCAGAAATTCAAAAGGATTAACAAAGCTCATGACTCTTAAATAAAGTGATATAAGTTCTTCTTTTAATGGATTGCTATTTGTTATTTTCGAATAGCCTTTTATAAATTCTAAAAATTCTTGACTTCCTTCTTCATGAAGATTTTGAAAAACTTGATCCATTGCATCTTTTTGCATTAAGAGACATATGGTTTCTTCGCCCATTTTAAAGTTGCTATCTATATCGGCCAAATAGAAATATTTCCTAACTATTCTTGACGCAAATGAATGTATAGTTGAAATATCCGCTTCCCCTATTTTTCC
>CAYJJM010000164.1:0-1483 GCA_964370515.1 uncultured Oscillospiraceae bacterium
GAGGGAAATGTTGATATTGATGACTTTAATGAAGCTACAGGATTGGAACTTGTGTCAGAAACAAGTGAAACAATAGGAGGGTTCATTATTGATATTTTAGAAGAAATACCAGATGAAGATAACAAAGATAAATGGGAGATATCACATGAAAATTTGGTCTTTAAAATTGAGTCTGTAAAAGATAGAAGAATAGAACATGGTATCCTAAGGATTTTCCCACAGAAGGTTGTGGAACCCACTAAAAAACAAAAAGGAAAAACTGAGAATGACTAAACCTTTAAAAATAGCATTTGAAACTTTGGGGTGTAAAGTTAATCAATATGAAACAGAAGTTATAATGGAAAGGGTTATAGCGGCCGGATGTCAAATAGTGAAGTTAGATGAAGAACAAATAGACTGGGTTGTTATAAACACATGTACTGTTACTAATATGGCAGATAGAAAGTCTCGACAAATAATTAACCGTGCAAAGAAAAAAAATCCAAACTGTATGGTTGCTGTTGTTGGTTGCTACGCACATATAAAGCCAGAAGAAGTTTCAAAGCTAGAGGGAGTTGATTTGGTTTTAGACAATGCTAATAAGTTTAAAATATCGTCGATTATTCAAGAACCTAAAACAAATATAAAAAGCTTGAAGATTATAGCTTCCGACATTTTCAATCTGGAGGAATATGAAGAGATAGGTGTGAAAAGTTCTCTAGATTCAAGGGCAAGAGCATATGTTAAAATACAAGACGGCTGTAATAGATATTGCTCTTATTGTATAATTCCATATGCAAGGGGAAAAATAAGAAGCAGAAAACTAAAAAATATAGTGGATGAAGTTTCTGGACTTGTAAAAAATGGATATAGAGAAATTGTATTAACAGGTATTAATACAGCATTGTATGGAATGGAAGGCGAAAACTTAGAAAATCCAGAGGAAGAGGGCAGAAAAACAAAAAGATTGCCCCTTGAAGATATCTTAGAAAAGCTAGAAAATATAGAAGGAGAATTTAGAATAAGATTTAGCTCATTGGAACCAACTGTAATAAACAAGGAGCAAGCAAAGAGCCTTCTTAAATACAAGCGACTTTGTAACCATTTCCATCTTTCTATGCAAAGCGGAAGCAACAACATACTAAGTAAAATGAATAGAAAGTATAACAGAAAAGAATACTTATGTATTATAAAAAGCCTTCGTGAAATAGATCCTAGCTTTGGTGTTTCTACGGATATAATTGTTGGTTTCCCTGGGGAAACTGAAGAAGATTTTTCAGATTCTATGAAAGCTGTTCAAGAAGGGGAAATGGTTAGGACACATGTTTTCAAATATTCAAAAAGATCGGGGACAGTTGCCAGTTCTATGGGAAATCAGATTGAGGAAAAAATCAAAAAAGAAAGAAGCAATAGACTAATTGAGATATCAGAAAAAGTTGCAATGAACTTTAATAAGAACCAAATAGGAAAAAAAGAAGAAGTTCTTGTTGAAAAATATAATAAG
>CAYJJM010000164.1:1493-3029 GCA_964370515.1 uncultured Oscillospiraceae bacterium
GCATATATTGATGAAGAAAAATTAGATATAGGAGAGTTGGTAAAAATAAAAATAACCTCAGTATTTACAGATGGTGTGAAAGGAGAAATCTATGACTGATTGTATATTTTGTAAAATTGCGTTAGGAGATATTCCGTCAAATAAAGTTTATGAAGACGAAAAAATCCTGGCTTTTTATGACCTGGAACCGCAGGCTCCCGTTCATGTCCTTATTATACCCAAAACTCATATTAAATCTCTAGATCATATAGAGAAAAAAGATGCTGATATAATGGGACACTTGATGGTCAAAGTGAAAGAGATAGCAGAAATATTAGAATTGGAAAATGGATATAGATTGGTGATTAACTGTGGAGAAGACGGAAATCAAACAGTAGGACATATACATGCTCATATACTTGGAAAAAGAAAAATGACTTGGCCTCCAGGCTAAAGAAAGATAAACAATAAGAATATGAGCTTTGTGAACATTTTTTATGAAAGAAGCAGTTTTTTAAATTTAATATTAAACTCTCTTCGGTTATATCAATTACAATTTCGATGAAAGAACAATTTTTTTTGAAATTAATATCAAATCTTTGATTTTTGTGAAAGGTTGTAGTATTTATGGATAAGAGAAAAGTAATCGGAACACTTTGCGTGTTCGGAACAACAATTGCTTATGGACTAATTCCTTCGGTGTCTTTCCTTGCGTTTGATGTAGGAGTTGAAACTGAAACATTACTTTTTAGTAAATTTTTTTATGCTGCTGTTCTTCTGTGGGTATACATATTAATAAAAAAACTTCCTTGGAAGTTGGAAAAAGATGCTGTTAAGCCAATGATAATTCTGTGTATAGCTTATATAGGAATTGCAACAACCCTTTATATTGCTTTTGATTACATTTCAGGTTCTCTAGCCACAATAATCTCATTTATTTTTCCTGCTATTATAGTGGCGGTGGAAATGATAAAGGGAATTGAACCTGTGAGATTATTAAAGATTATGGCTGTGGTTATTTCTATGGGAGGAATGGTACTGGTAGTATGGTCGCCAGAAATGGGAGGCAATTTCATAGGAATTATATTTGCTATAGGAACGGCAATATCATATGTGTTTTATATATTCGGGCTAGCAAAAAAACCAATAAAAAAAATGAACTCATTTGTGGTATCTGGATACATACTTGGAACCTCGGCAGTGTTCAATTTGCTAAGATGCATAATTAGTGACCAACCATTATTGGTTTCAAATGGGACTCAACTGGGGTATATGTTGTTTTTAGCCATGGTTTGTGCATTCCTTGCCATTTTACTTAATGCAATAGGTGTAAAGATGATAGGACCAGGAAATGCAGCAATAATAAATACGGTAGAGCCTTTATTGGCCTGCATATTTGGATATATTATAATTGGTGATGTTCTTACAAAGAATATGATTATGGGAGGAGCTTTAATAATGGTGGCGGTTCTTATTGCCAACTGGCCACAAAAAACTCGAAAGACATAACGCGCACAATATGAATATATGAAAAGCAACTATGTAATGAAAACTGAA
>CAYJJM010000165.1:0-3014 GCA_964370515.1 uncultured Oscillospiraceae bacterium
AATATGTTCTCCTGCATATTTTATACCTTTGCCCTTGTATGGTTCTGGTTTTCTTAATGCACGAATGTTAGCCGCATAGTTACCAACGATTTCTTTGCTTATTCCTTTTACAAGTATTACTGTTGTTTCAGGAACTTCAGTAGTTATACCTTCAGGGTCTTCCATTTCTACAGGGTGGGAAAATCCTAAGTTCAATACTAAAGTGTTTCCTTTTTTATCAGCCTTGTATCCTACTCCATTAAGCTCAAGTCTTTTTTCATAGCCTTCTGTTACTCCTACAACCATGTTGGCTACTAAAGCTCTTGCAAGCCCATGTTGTGCTCTTTCTTCTTTGTTGTCACCTTTTCTTGAAAAAGTAACTGTTCCATCTTCGTTTTTTAATTGAATTAGCTTACTGATTTTTTGTTTTAGCTCTCCTTTTGGGCCTTTTACTGTAATCACATTGCTTGCGTCAACTGCGATTTCAACTCCGGCAGGAAGGCTAATTGGTTTTAGTCCAACTCTTGACATAATCTTTTCCTCCTACCATACCCAACAGATAACTTCTCCGCCAACGCTAAGCTTTCTAGCTTCTTTGTCTGTTATTACGCCACTTGAGGTAGAAACTATTGCAATTCCTAGTCCCCCTAATACTCTAGGCACTTCATTTGCCTTTGCGTAAACCTTTAGACCTGGCTTGGAAATTTTCTTTATTCCAGTTATAACTTTTTCTTTATCAGGACCATATTTCATTTTTATCCTAATAAGCCCCTGCTTAGTAACCCCTGGTTCGCTGCCTTCTTCAATCACTTCATATCCATTGATATAACCTTCTTCTAATAAAATTTTTGCAATTGCTTTTTTCATTTTTGAAGCTGGCACATCCACTGTTTCGTGGGCTGCAGTATTGGCATTTCTGATTCTTGTTAGCATATCCGCTATAGGATCTGTCATTGTCATTACTTATTACTCCTTTCACTGCTGGTTTTTTCTTACGAAAACCTTGCAATATTCTTTACCAACTTGCTTTTTTTACGCCTGGGATTTCTCCCTTGTAAGCAAGTTCTCTAAAACAGATTCTGCATATACCATATTTTCTTAAAACAGAATGTGGTCTTCCACATATTCTGCAACGTGTATACGCCCTTGTTGAAAACTTTGGTTTTCTTTGCTGTTTCACTTTGAGAGATGTCTTTGCCATTTTTCCCTCCTATTTTTCAAACGGCATTCCCAGAAGTTGAAGCAATAATGCTGCTTCTTCGTCTGTCTTAGCCGTAGTTGTAAATACTACATTCATACCTTTAATTTTATCAACTTGATCGTAGTTGATTTCTGGAAAAATAAGCTGTTCCTTTATTCCCATAGAATAGTTTCCTCTACCGTCAAAAGAATTCTTGCTCACTCCCTTAAAGTCCCTCACTCTTGGAAGAGCGATGTTAAAAAATTTATCAACAAACTCATACATTCTTTCGCCTCTTAAAGTAACTTTTGTCCCTACAGACATCCCTTGTCTTACTTTAAAATTTGCGATAGATTTTTTTGCCTTTGTGACTACTGGGGCTTGCCCCGTAATCTTTGCAAGCTCTGCAACTGCAGTTTCCATTGCTTTGGCATTGTCTTTTGCATCTCCAAGTCCAATGTTGATAGTAACTTTTTCTAGTTTAGGTACTTCCATCGGATTTTTATACTTGAACTGTTCCATAAGTCCTTTGAACACTTCATTTTTATATGTTTCTTTTAATCTTGCTGTCAAAATCGTCTCCTCCTTTCTTATTTGATAATGTCGCCACTAGCTCTTGAAATTCTAACTTTTTTATTTCCATCCATTTTGTATCCTACTCTTGTTCCTTTTTTTGTTTTGCTATCTACTAACATAACATTTGAAACATGAATAGGTCCTTCTTGATGTCTAATTTCAGCAGCAGCTGTTCTTGTTTGTTTTTGGTGTTTAGTTTGCATGTTGATTTTTTCAACTAACACCTGATCTGATTTTGGTATAACCTTTAGCACTTTTCCAGTTTTTCCTTTGTCCTTACCGGCAAGTACTACTACCATGTCGTCCTTCTTTATACGCATTTTGTACCTCCTATAGAACTTCTGGGGCTAAAGAAACGATTTTCATAAATCCTGCTTCTCTTAGCTCTCTTGCAACTGGTCCAAAGATACGAGTACCCATTGGGTTCTTATCTTCTTTGATTATTACTGCTGCATTTTGGTCGAACTTCACATAGCTTCCATCATTTCTTCTAGCACCACTTTTAGTTCTTACTACAACAGCTCTAACTACTTCACCTTTTTTTACTACGCCACCTGGTGAAGCTTCTTTAACGGCGCAAACGATGACATCTCCTATATGAGCATATTTTCTTCCTGTTCCACCAAGAATTCTGATGCACAGAAGTTCTTTTGCTCCGGAATTGTCAGCGACTTTCAATCTAGTTTCTGTTTGAATCATTGCGCTCGCCTCCTACTTAACTTTTTCCACTATGTTTACCAATCTCCATCTCTTGTCTTTTGATAGAGGTCTGGTTTCCATAATTCTAACTTTATCACCAATATCACATTGGTTTTCTTCGTCATGAGCCTTTACTTTCTTTGTTCTTTTTACGGCTTTTCCATAAAGAGAATGTCTTGCCGAATCTTCTAAGGCAACAACGATAGTCTTGTCCATTTTGTCACTCACAACCATACCAACTCTTGATTTTCTTCTGTTCCTTTCAACCGTCATAGTTCATCCTCCTTTCTATTTTTCCTGAACGCTAGCTATTTCTTTTTCTCTAAGAATAGTTTTTGCTCTTGCAATATCTCGTTTTGTGTCTCTAACTTTTATTGGATTTTCAAGCTGTCCTGTCACATGTTGAAATCTTAGATTGAATAAATCTTTTTTCATTTTTAACAATTCTGCAGTTAGCTCTTTTTCCGTCATTTCTCTCATCTTTTTTAATTCCATTATGCTTCACCACCCTCTGCTATTTCTTGACCTTTTTGGGCAATTTTACACTTAACTGGTAACTTGTGAGAAGCAAGTCTCATAG
>CAYJJM010000166.1:0-624 GCA_964370515.1 uncultured Oscillospiraceae bacterium
AAAAAAAGGGATGCCATGGGTGATAAATTCCAAGAAAAGATGATAAAGCTTATAGAAGAAGCTAGACTATCAATAGGACTTGAAAATGAAGAAATGACTGATGAAAATATAGAGAAGCTGATTGGAGATTTTCTTTTGGATCATACAAGTTTAATAGGAACGCCATATACAAAATTAGTTGAAATAGAAAAAAGAATTTTTATGGCTTTGCGTTGCCCTTTGGATATTTTGCAACCTTTGGTTGAGGATAAGGAAATTTCAGAAATTATGGTTAATGGCAAAGACTGCATTTACATAGAAAAAGCAGGAAAAATTCAAAAGACAGATATTATTTTTGAAAGTACCGAAGAACTTGAAGAAGTTATAAGTAGAATTGCGGGAAAAGTTCAGAGAGAAATAAATATACTTAGTCCTATAGTTGATGCAAGAATGACAGATGGTCCTAGGGTAAATGCAGTTTACAAGAATATAGCAATAGGCGGACCAATTCTAACCATAAGGAAATTTCCTAAGACAGCAATTGACATGGAAAAGCTTATTGAAATGAAAACCATAACAAGGGAAGCAAGTGAATTTATTATAAATTTGGTTAAGTGTAAATACAATATTTTTATTAGTGGTGGA
>CAYJJM010000166.1:634-1947 GCA_964370515.1 uncultured Oscillospiraceae bacterium
ATCCTCTGGAAAAACAACATTTTTGAATGTGCTAGCTGATCATATACCAAAAGATGAAAGAATAATAGTTATAGAGGATTCTGCAGAGTTACAAATAAGAAAGGTTAAAAATTTAGTTAGACTAGAATGCAGAAAGGCAAACTCCCAAGGAAAAGGGCAAGTGGAAATGGGCGAATTAATCAGAACAAGCCTAAGAATGAGGCCAGATAGAATCGTTGTTGGTGAAGTTAGGGGAAAAGAAGTGGTAGATATGTTAGCAGCAATGAATACAGGGCATGATGGAAGTTTATCTACTGGACATGGTAACAGTGTTAAAGGAATGATAAAAAGACTAGAAACAATGATGCTGCAAGGAGTGAACTTTCCTATTGAAGCTTTGAGGGGTCAAATTGCAGAAGGAATAGATGTTTTAGTACACTTAGGCAAAATACATGGAGAAGGCAGAAAAGTTCTTGAAATAGCAGAAATAAAAGAATATAACCAAGGAGAAATTTCAATAAATATTTTATATAAATATAACCAAAAAAAAGGTTTGATTAAAACCAACAATCAGTTAATAAACAAAGAGAAAATTTTATTAAATGGAGGAACTTATGAAGAGCATTAAAAATCAGGAGTCAATTTTTCTTCTAAGTACACAAGAAAAAAATAAATATTATCTAATTTCATATAGTTTAATTTTCTTTTTGATTTTATTATTTTACAAGAGCCTGATCCTTTCTCTTGTATGTGCTTTTAGTTGTGTTTGGGGGCTTGCACATTATGAGAAACATGCAATTGAAAGGAAGAAGGTGATTGTAATGAAAGAATTTGTGGAAGCATTATACTCAATATCTGCTTCCTTTGAAATGGGAAAAAATTTAGTAGGGGCACTAGAAGAGGCAGAAAAAACCCTTTATGCAATATACAAAGAAGGTAGCCTACTAGGAAAAGAAATAAAAAAAATGCGTCTTGAAATTATTAATAGCAATCAACAAGAAGAAAAAGCACTTATCTCCTTTTTCCATAGGGTTCCTTTGGAAGATGTGAAAAATTTTGTTGATATTTATATATTTTGCAAAAAAACGGGAGGGAATCTCATAAAAGTTATAAATAATAGTAGTCAAATTATTACAGAAAAAATAAGTTTGGAAAGAGAGATAAATGCTCTTATGTATCAAAAAAAATTTGAAGGAAAAATTATACTATCTATGCCAATAGCTACTCTGATATTCTTGAATATGTTTTCTCCTGAATATCTAGAGCTTTTATATAATTCTTTGCAAGGGAGGATGGTTATGACTGCCTCTCTTGCAGGAATAGTAATTGGATTT
>CAYJJM010000166.1:1957-3005 GCA_964370515.1 uncultured Oscillospiraceae bacterium
TCTACTAATGAATAAACTTACTAGCATAAAAATATAGGAAAGCAGATGAAGATTATAGAACAGATTAAAAAATCAATAAAAACAGTACAAATTTTCCTGTTAGGTAGCCAGCAGTATATAGATAACAAGCTGAAAAGAATATATGGTGCTGAGGAAATAAAGACCAAAGGAAATAGAATTAAAAAAACAAACAAATTTAATTTCACCTTGATTCTGTTGATAATATTTATTGTTGCTATGTCTATGGCAAAAGAACAAGAAAAACTATTTACAGCAGAGAAAGAAGGCGAAACAATTTTTGCCACAAAAACAGAGGGAAGCGGTACCGACTTTTTCAATATAGAATATACGGCGGTTGAAATAATAGATGGAAAAAGAGAAGTTTTGACAGGAAATAATACGATAGGCATAAATAAAGACAAAAAGAATGAAAAAGAGGCGGTTAGGTATGAAGAAGAAATAGATAATATTGCAGAAAGGAAAATAGAAGAAGCCTTAAATGTTGCTCAAGAAGAGTCCTTTGGAGGAAACCTTGCTTTACCAAATCAAATTGACGATAATATTACAATATATTGGAAAGTAAGAGAGGAAGAGGACTATGTGCTGCTGATAGGTATTATAGGATTTGCTATATTTTATCTATGGAAAAGTCGGTATGCTTTAATAAAAAAAATAGAAAGAGATGCAAGAAATTCGGTTGAAAAAGAATTGCCAGGTTTTATAAATAAAATTGTTCTTCTTTTGAATGGAGGAATGATATTTAAAGAGGCATTTGAAAAAATTATTAAGGATTATGAATTGATAAATAAAGAAGACAAAAATTATTTTTATGGTCAACTAAGAATAATTAGAAGGAATGCTCAAGAAACAAATAAACCGATTACAACATTGCTTTTAGAATTTGCACAAAATATAGAGGTTAGAGAATTTATAAAAATAGCAACCATTATAAAAGAAGAAGTAAAAGTAGGAGGATCACTAAAAGAAAAATTAAGAAACGAAAGCCAAATGCTGTGGCACCTAAGGAAAAAAAGTGCTGAAGAACGAA
>CAYJJM010000167.1:0-2758 GCA_964370515.1 uncultured Oscillospiraceae bacterium
TAATATGGATGCCACTGTATATATTTTTTCATCTAACTGCCTATCTTTAATTATTCTTTTTATAACTGCTTTTTGGTCTGCTGGATCATATACTACAAAATCTCTAGTATAACCTATTTTCTCACCGTCCATTCTTAAAATCCTAAGACAAGTTGCATGGAAAGTCATTATCCAAACTTTGGCATCTTCTCCTAGCAGCCTCTCTATTCTTTCTTTCATTTCCCTTGCAGCCTTATTGGTGAAAGTCACTGCCATAATATTATATGGAGAAACACCCTTCTCTTTTATTAAATAGGCTATCCTATGTATCATTGTATTTGTTTTGCCACTTCCTGCACCTGCTAAAATCAAAAGAGGCCCATCTGTATGCATAACAGCTTCTCTCTGCTTTTCATTAAGTTTTTCCAATAAATTTTCCATGTATAATTTCCCTTTCTGGTGCTTATTATTTTATTCTTGTTGAAGTTTTTCTTCTTCTGCCCTTTTTATTTTTTCTTTATCAATGTCAAATAAGACTGGCTTCATCATTTGATTTCTCTCTTTATTCTTAGGATATTTTGATTTATATAAGCAAAAAGACATTAGGAACAATATTCCACTACCCATTATAAATGTCACCATCCCACTAATTGCAATTGCAAGTTGAACATATTCTTCTCCAACACCTAGTTCCAATTCCTCTGTTGTGATTTCCGATACCAAAAATCTATTTATTAAAGTTGCCAATAAATTATTCCAAATATGTGCTGCAATAGGTACCCATATTTTGCCGAACCTTTCATAAAGATATGCAAAGAACAATGCCAAAGGGAAAACAGCCAAACCTTGATAAAGATTCATATGCCAAATTGAGAAAATCAGGCTGGTTATAATTGCAGCTGCCCAGAAATTATATTTTCGTCTAAGATTTTTAAATATTACTCCCCTATAAAGGAACTCTTCCCCTATTGGTGCTATTATGGCTACTGTTAATATTTCCAAAAATAGAGGAGCCGTGAGAAAAATAGCAGTAGCTTCATTATAGAAATCTCCATTATCATACAAGCCCGTCATATACAAAAGGCCACTTCCTGTTAATGATGCCGCATACATACCAACAATCATGCAGATTGTAGTTACTACACCAAAGTCTCCTTTTTTTGGAAATAATTCTTTTTTGCTCTCTTTATTTTCCTTCAAAAACCATATTCCGAAAACTATAACAAAAGAAAGAGAATACAACAATTGAAACAACATTATGATTGTTCCCTCAGACAAAATAGGTTCTAGTAGGAAGAAAAATCCTCCAAAGGTACTAGCTCCAAATAAAAGCCCTGTAGCAATCAATATAGACACTATAACTTTTAAAATTATCCTTTCCCTAAAACTTTTTCTTCTATCCATCTTTTTATCCTTTCACTTCCAACGATTTCGCAGTCACATAATCATAAGGGTTGCTTCTTTATTTAATTATATCAAAAAAGAGCCTACATTCCTAGTTTATAAGGAAGGAGACTCTTTATTTATTATTTTAAGTAAACTTAATTAAGCTTATTGTTTTCTTAGACTAATTAAGACACTCTGCAAGAGTTTCTTCAAATATATCTAGTCCAACAGCTAACTGTTCATCAGTAACACACAGTGGGCAAAGGAATCTAATTACATTCCCAGAGGCTCCAGCAGCTTCTAACAATAAACCTTTTTGTATTGCTTTGTTTACCATGTCAGTTACTACCTGTCCATAAGGCTCTTTAGTTTCTCTATCTTTAACAAATTCCACACCCATCATAGCACCTGTTCCTCTTACATTTCCTATGACATCATACTTTTCTGCCAACTTGTTAAATCTATCCATACAAACATCTGCAATTTTTTGAGCTTTAGCTGGATAATCTTCGTCAACCATAACATCAAGAAGCGCTGAACCTGCTGCACAAGCCAAAGGATTTCCACAGTATGTTCCTCCTATTGTTCCTGGTGTAACAGCATCCATAAGTTCTCTATCTGCAACCACTGCAGAAACAGGCACTCCACCTGCAATTGATTTTGCTGTTGTCATAATATCAGGAGCTACTCCCGCTTCTTTGTAGTAGTCAGAAGCAAACATTTTTCCTGATCTTGCCCATCCTGTTTGAACTTCATCAGTTATCATCAGTGCTCCTATTTTATCACAAATATTTCTCACTTCTTTAACCCATGCAAGAGGAGCTGGAACAAAGCCTCCTTCTCCTTGTACTGGCTCGAAAACTATTGCCGCAACTGTATCTGCACCAACTTCAGCAATTGTGCTTTCCAAGCTTTCTACAAAGAATTTTACTGCTGTATTTTCGTCCATTCCTTCTGGTGCTCTGTACAGATTTGGGAACTTAGCTCTAACTATTCCATCAGCATAAGGTTTCATGTCTATACAGTAATTAGGGTTTGCAGTCATTGTCATTGTTAAAACTGTTCTTCCGTGAAAAGCACCATCAAAAACAATAATATTCGGTTTTTTTGTATAGTTTCTAGCGATTTTTACAGCATTTTCATCTGCTTCTGCACCTGAGTTTACGAACATGGTTTTCTTTTCATTGCCTTTTACAGGTGCTATTTTGTTTAATTTTTCTGCAAATTCAATGTATCTTTCATGAGTAGTTATGTTCATCATAGCATGAAAATATTTTTCAGACTGTTCTTTTACCGCTTCTATCAAAGCTGGATGGCTATAACCAATATTGAGTACACCTACTCCTCCAACCCAGTCAAGAATGATATTTCCATCCACATCCTCAAACATTGC
>CAYJJM010000167.1:2768-2993 GCA_964370515.1 uncultured Oscillospiraceae bacterium
ACTTCTTGTGCCTTTGGCCCCGGTAAATGCATATTTACCTTTGGTAACGCTGTTCTTAACATATTTTCCTCCTAACAAATAATTAATATTGACTTATTTTATATTAAGCTCTACGAGCTTCCTGTACATTGTTGATGTTGAAAGTCCAAGTTTTTTTGCCACCGTCAACTTGCAACCTCCATTTGCGTCTAATTCTTTCAGAATTACATTTTTTTCAAACTCTTT
>CAYJJM010000168.1:0-2982 GCA_964370515.1 uncultured Oscillospiraceae bacterium
AACTGTTGCCCTTCTCTTATATATATATTTACATTATCCACAGCTTTTTTATCACTATTTGGATAAGTAAACGATATTCCTTCCATTGCTATGCTGCTATTTTCTGGTTTTTGGGGATTCTCGCTTTTTGGAAGAGGTTTTTCCGCTAATAAACTTTCTATACGCCCAACTGCATCGCCTGCAAGCATAGAATGTTGCATTACCCACATAATCTTCATCATCATAAGAGACGCAATAGGTGTAAAAATTAGATAAAAGAAAAAACTAAGGAAGAAGTCTGTCATATCGCTTTGACCACTGATTAATAGAACCGAACTTATTCCCAAAAATATTGGTGTACTTGCTAGGAACACCTGAAATAAAGTCATTGGCATCCTCATTCGATATGAATATTCAGACACATATTTTTTGTATGTATTAATAATTCCATAAAAACGCTCAAAAGAAAATACAGACTGATTGAAGGTTTTTACCACAGGAATCCCTCTTACATATTCTGTTGCTTCATTATTCATGTTTTCTAAAGCTGTTTGGTATTGCTTTATTCTCTCAGGCTGATTCTTTCCCATTCCTGACATCATAGAAACAGTTGCAAAAACTATAGGAGCAAAGCTTATAAGACCTAATCGCCAATCATACCAAAATAGAACTACAAGGACCGCTATAGGTGTAGTATATGAACCTACTAAATCTGGAAGTTGGTGGGCAAGATATGTTTCTGTAGCACCAGCGCTATCATTAATTACTCGTCGAAGTTTTCCACTACCATTATCCCCAAAAAACCCCAGTGGTAATTTCATAATATGTTTCAAGGCAGACTTTCTCATGTTCTTAGCAATCCTATACGCTGATATATGCGCGCACATTAGGGCTGCTGTATATATTAACATAGCTCCTATAGCCGCTCCTGCAGCTAGCCAAGCGTTATTCTTTATGCTTTCAGTAAGAGTTATATTAGGGTATATGCTAATTATTTCCCTAACCCCCTGCCAAATAAAAATAATCGGTAGCAGTGTCATTACCGCACTTATTCCTGACAAAATCATACCTATTATAGTAAGATTTTTGTAGCCTCCTGCAAAAACAAATAGCCTTGCAAGTAGTGATTTTTTCTTTTCTTTCTTTTTCTCCATTTGTTGTCTCCTTTACTTCCTCTCTTTTGATTAATCCATTCCCTTTACTTTTGTAAAATGCTCCTTTTAATTATTGTGGTTAGTTAGCATGAACTAACTTAATTTTCAAAAAATATTGGGCTTCCACCCAAAATTTAATAAGGAATACCATCAGTTTCCAACTATTTCTTTTGTTCCTGCATAATAAAATTTTTGTATCTTTTCCATATATTCAAAGGCTTCCTTGCGACTTAAACCATGATGAATTGCTTCAATCATATTCGTTACGCCTGAGGTTGCCATTACATGAACAAAAAACCTATTTATTTTATCCAGAGTAAATCCTTCTCCCTTAAGTTCCTTCAATGATGATTCTTCTTCAATTTCAATCATTTTTTCTATAAAGTTTTCATACTTTGTTCCCCTTGAATGAAAAAAAATCAGTTTTGCCTCTTCCAAGTTGTCATATATATAATCTAGTACTTCAAAACTTCCCCTCTTCATCTCTTCTCTTTTACTATCGTCTGAAAATATTATATGTTGAGGTGATGCTTTGTGCGCTTCGTCAAAAAGCGTGAAAAGCTCATCTGCTACAGAGCCTACAACAGCTTCAAAAACACTTTCTTTGTTTTTAAAGTGGTTATATAGTGCTCCTGTTGTAACTTTTGCTTTTTTTGCAATTTCTCTTAAGTTCGCATTGACAAAACCTTTTTTTAAAAATTCTTCCTTTGCAGAAAGTATTATTCGCTCTTTGGTAAGTTCTGATGAATAACTCAAATATCACTACCCCACATAACATCATTATCTTTAATAACAATGTTATCACTTTTCAAGCTTATGTCAATAGGGTTTTATAATTTTCTTAAGTTTTGAAAATAAAAAACCCACCTCTTTTCCCCTAAGAAATAAGTAAGGAGAAAGGTGGATTTTAATTTGTCTTCTACATTTTAGTATTTTCCATAGTGTACTTTTTCTGACACATACCTGTCCACAAATTTGTTTGCCCCTTCCCTCTTGGGGTATCCAATGGAAACAATAGAAAAAGCTGAAATATTTTTAGGGAGGTTAAACATGTCTTTAATAAATTCCATTCGTTCCTCTGTTGGTGCTATGCCTAGCCAAACAGCACCAAGCTCCAGATGAACTGCTTCTAGCAAAATATTTTGGGTGCAAGCACTTAAGTCTTGGTTAGCCTTTTCAGGAATTACAAGTCCCTCTTCATTTTTTAAAACTATAATGGCAAGAGGTGCTTTCTCTAAGCAGATTGCATATGGGTGAACTTTGGAAAGTTCCATCAAGGTTTCTCTGTCCTCTATAACCAAGAATTCCCAGGGTTGCTGATTGCGAGCTGAAGGCGCTTGCATTCCCGCCCTTAGTATTTTATCAATTTTTTCAGGTTCCACTGCCTTTTCTAAGTAACTTCTTACACTCCTTCTTTCAAAAATGGATTCCATAATTTTTCTCCTTTTCTTAATTGCCTTTTTCACCATATGTTACCTAATTCAATAATTTAATCACTTTCGTGACATACAATCTTTAATCAAGTAGTGCAATTCATCTCACCACCTATAGAGTAGGGAGAATTCTTGCTAGTTTATGTTAAAGAATCATAAATACATTTGTGTGGCTACCAATTGATTTACTGTGTATCTCAAATACATTCGGTAAGCTACCTATTAATTTGCTATGTATGTCTAAAAGAAGCTATTTATTAAAAAGCCAACCTTATCTATCTTCCCTAAAGTATGGCACGCTTAGGCCTTTTGGTGGCTGATCTTCTTTTTTGTTTTTGTATGTACTGAGTATTACTATTACTATTGTAGCAACATAAGGAACCATGTCTATTAAATATTGAGATACATGTATACCC
>CAYJJM010000169.1:0-2844 GCA_964370515.1 uncultured Oscillospiraceae bacterium
GAGCACCTGACTCTTAATCAGGGTGTCCACAGTTCGACCCTGTGATGGTGTACCACCAAAACCGTTGATTTATATTTTCAACGGTTTTTTGTCAAAATTTTTGTAGTTTTTTCAATTATTTTCATTATTTTTTTAATTATTATCTTGACTATATGTTCCTTCCCATATATCCTATAAATAGTAGCAGTAAGAAGGGAGGAAGTTCTTATGAAAACAGTATCATCAATCGTTAGAGTCGCACTTGTGGCAACAGCAATCTTTGCTTTTATTCTAGTTATTTTAAACAAAAATAAAAAGGAAGCTTAATCAGTTGCATATATGAATTTTCCATTGCTTCGCATAATTAATTTCGCAATGGTGATTTTTGGTTAATAATAAAAATGCTATGAAAATTCCCATAGCATTTTTTTTATTTTTTCATTTTTGAAACTAGCATCCTTTATCGTTTAGACAGTTGCTATAACTTCAATCTCTACCAGTACATTTTTGGGAAGTTCCTTAACAGCCGCACATGACCTAGCAGGTTTTGAAATAAAATACTTTTCATAAACCCCATTAAATGCTCCAAAATCAGACATTTGATATAAAAAACAAGTTGTCTTGATAACATTTTCAAGTCCTAAACCTGCCGCCTTTAAAATAGCCTCAATATTTTCACAAACTTTTTTTGTTTGTTCTTCTACTGTGGTTCCTTCTATTTCTCCTGTCTTTGCATCTAAGGCTATTTGACCTGAACAAAAAACCATATTCCCACATTGTATTCCTTGTGAATAAGGCCCTATTGGTGCAGGTGCTTCTTTTGATAAAATTACTTTTACTGACATTTTCTTTCCTCCTCATATTTTAATAACTGAATTTTAACTTTTTGATATTTTGTATTTATTTTTAAGTATATTTCCAAAAAATCTTACAAATCATTGTTTTTTATTGATATTATTTCCTTATTATATTTGCCAAAACTATACTAGTTTATAGCCTTCTTTAGTAAACCTATTTCTAATTTGTTCCAAATGCTCATGATTTCTGGTTTCCAAAGTCAGGTGTAAAATGCAATCAGTAACTTTCGCATTTTCTCCACCTACTTTGTGATTTACTTTCGTAACATTAGCACCTTCCTGAGCAATAAGACTTGCCACTTCTAGCAATTGTCCTGGCTTATCCAAAAGTTCTATAGATATTTCAGTAACTCTTCCAGACATTTGAAGCCCTCTGTTTACCACTCTAGACAAGATGTTCACATCTATGTTTCCTCCTGAAACAAGAGCACAAACTTTCTTATTATCCAAAGGAAGTTTATCAAACATGATTGCCGCCACTGCCGCTGCACCTGCACCTTCTGCAACCAGTTTTTCTCTTTCCATCAAGGTTAAAATTGCTGCTGCAATTTCATCATCTGCCACACTGACTACCTGATCAATGTATTCTTCACAAATTTCATAAGTGAGTTTTCCCGGTTCTTTTACTGCGATTCCATCGGCAAATGTACTTACATTTTCTAGTTTTGTTCTTAAACTTTCCTCTAGGGAAGCAGCCATACTAGCTGCACCTTTTGCCTGCACTCCATACACTTTACACTTGGGGTTTAATTTTTTCACTACATAACCTATGCCTGAAATCAATCCTCCGCCACCAACAGGAACAACTACAGCATCTATATGGGGAATTTGTTCCAGTATTTCTAAACCTATGGTTCCTTGTCCACATATTACATCCTCATCATCAAAAGGATGCACAAACACTGCATTTGTCTCCTTTTGAAATTTTAAAGCCGCTTCATAGGCATCATCATAAATTCCATCAATCAATCTTATTTCTGCACCGTAACTCCTAGTTGCTTCTACCTTTGAAATAGGTGCTATACTAGGTAAGAAAATTGTTGCCTTTACTCCACTCTCCCTAGCAGCTAAGGCTACCCCTTGAGCATGATTTCCAGCAGAGCAAGCCACTACTCCTCTTGCTTTTTCTTCTTCGTTTAGCATAGACATTTTGAAATATGCTCCTCTAAGTTTGAAGGATCCTGTTCTCTGCAAATTTTCCGTTTTTAAATATATTTCTCTATCTGGCCATATACTTTGTGCCCTAAATGCCCCCGTTTTTCTTACAATATTCTTTAAAGAATACTCTGCTTGATAAAATTTTTCTAAATTCACCTTAACCTCCATTCTTCTTCATTTATTAAATTTAAGCCTTGCAATGTTTTATATATTTTTCAAAATAATCACTTGACATCAATGTTTTTCCAAAATACTGCGGCAAGCTGCTTTTGCAGATGAAAAAGCAAATTGTAAATTATATCCGCCCGTGTCTCCATCCACATCAAGAGCTTCACCTATAACATATAGGTTCTTTATTTTTTTGCTTTCAAAAGTATCCATATTTATTTCTTCTAAGCCTACTCCACCCTTTGTGGCCATTGCCTTTTCAAATCCTTGGCAGCCTATAATTTCAAAAGTAAAACCCTCTACAAACGGCATCAAGGTTTTTGCTGAAACTGCAGATGCCTTTTGGTTTGGTTCTATTTTTAAATATTTTAAAAGTGCTAATGCCAAAGCCTTAGGCATTGAAAGTGTTTTGCTAATATAATTTCCTATGCTATGTTTTGTGTCGATGGGTTTTATTTCCTTTGTGAATTTTAAATTTATTTTGTGGCCTTTTTTATAGTAGCGCGAGATATTCAGAATAGCAGGCCCTGTTAAATATCTGTCTGTAAAAAGAATAGCTCCCTCTTTTTCATCAATTTTTTTATTGGTTTCTCCGTCAAAGATTTTCACTTTACAATCTTGTACTGCCACTCCTTCAATGTCTCCGAAAGGATAATCCTTTATTTCAATAGGAACCAATGCC
>CAYJJM010000170.1:0-2810 GCA_964370515.1 uncultured Oscillospiraceae bacterium
AATCCAGCATATACAGTTGTTCAAGTGGCAACAAATGACTTGATAATTTTGGTAGCATTTACTCCAATTGTGGCATTTTTACTTGGGGTTTCAGGTGTTATTGTACCATGGGATACTTTAATACTTTCAGTAGTTTTATTTGTTGTAATTCCTTTGGCAGGTGGAATAGCCACAAGAAGTATAGTTACTAAAAATAAGGGTAAAGAATATTTTGAAACAAAGTTCATACCTAAATTTTCAAATGTTACAATAATAGGACTTCTTTTGACCTTGACCCTTATATTCTCTTTCCAAGGACATGTTATCTTAGAAAACCCACTTCATATTGGGCTAATTGCCGTACCGTTAATTTTGCAAACATTTTTAATATTTTTTATTGCCTACTTTGCAGCAAAAGCATTTAAACTTCCTCATAATGTGGCGGCACCTGCAGGAATGATTGGTGCATCAAACTTTTTTGAGTTGGCGGTCGCTGTGGCAATCGCCTTATTTGGTGCATATAGCCCAGTTGCACTAGCAACTATTGTAGGAGTTCTTGTAGAAGTTCCAATAATGCTTATACTAGTGAGAATAGCTAATAACACGAAGCATTGGTTCAAGAACTCAAAGGAGGTTTAAGATTATGAGCAAAGGTTGGTATCCAATAATTGATTATGATAAGTGTATAGGTTGTATGGTATGTAATGACATGTGTAAACATGGTGTATATAAGCCAGATGAAGAAGCGAATAAGCCCAAAGTAGTTTATGGAAATGGCTGTGTCCATGGATGTCATGGCTGTGAGAAGAAGTGTCCAGTAGGTGCAATTCATTACTTTGGAGATGATGGTTCCCTTGATATTGATTATGACTTTGATAGTTATAAACCAGAAATCAACTGTGAAGGAAAACCTAAAGTAGCCTTTGTTTGTAATCATAATTCTTGTAGAAGTCAAATGGCAGAAGCTCTTGGTAAAATTCTAGGGAACGATGTCTTTGAAAGTTATTCAGCAGGAACAGAGATTAAAAACCAGATAAACCAAGATGCAGTAAGACTTATTAAAGAGATATATGATGTTGATATGGAAGCTACACAATTTAATAAAACAGTAGATGACATTCCTGACCCTGATGTTGTTATATTTATGGGTTGCAATGTAAGTTGTCCAAATGTTCCTTCCCAATACTCCGAAAACTGGGGGCTTGATGATCCAAGTGGAAAAAGTGACGAGGAATTTAAACTAATCATTAAGGAGATACACCAAAAGATACTTGAATTAAAAGAAAAATTAAGTGATAAGGAATAATGCATAGAATCAGAAAATTTTAAAATAATCACTAAATGTTTTTCCATATAAAAGATATAAACTTTGCCATTTATCTTTTGGCATGTTATATAAATCAGTATATGACAAGTAAATAGACATTTACATGAGAAATCCTCTTTATTGAATCCATCCAATAAGAGGATTTATTTTTGTTTGTAAAAAAATTGCTTTAACTCAAATTATCAATATGGTTATTATTATAGCTTGTTAAAAGGTACAAATGAAATCTCTCGGTTTTTATAGGTTGCCAAATATTTAAAATCTAGAGATTTTGCCAAAGAAATTGCATCCTCAAGACCTTCATCAATATGTTTTAAACTATGTGCATCAGAACCAATGGTTAAAATTTTGCCTCCCAAAGATTTATATAGTCTTAAAATCTCTTCAGAGGGAACTGTCCTAGGATATAAGCCATATCTAATATGGGATGTATTTATTTCTATGCCTTTATTATTTTTAATAAGTAGAGAAAGAATTTCTTCAATGACATCAAAAGTTTCCTTATATGATTTTTTGAAATTCTTGCTTAAAAAGTAGGGTGTTTCTTTTTCATTAAAATAATCTAAGTTGCCTATATACCTATCTATAACATTAATGTGACCCAAAATGTCAAAATCCATAAATTCTTTGAGACATGACAAACAGTAGCTATAGAATGTTGGAATAATAGTTGAAGGATTATATGTAGTATAGTCAAGTAAATATAAATCCTCTCTATGCATACAATGAAAGGAGCCTATAACAAAGTCATAGGGGAAACTATTAACTTCATTCTTGCACTTTTCAATAGTTGATCCATCTTGAATACCAATTTCAATTCCTTTTATAACTTTAATTTGGTTTTTATATTGAGATTCTAATGACAAAAGAGCTTGGTGATATGCAGGTGCGTCTATTTCAAATTCAAAGCTGGGATAATCAGGGTCATAATGGTCGGTAATGGCAAATTCTTTAAACCCTAAGGAAATTGCCTTTTCAATCATAGCATTTGGAGAAACAGAAGAATCATCAGAAAAATTAGTGTGATTATGGTAATTGTACATTTAGTATTAAACGATAATAATATCATTTACTCCTTTCTAGTTAATAGATTTTTAATTATTCATGTTTTTAAGTAAATTTAAACATCGAAGAAAAAACATTTCCCACAAACCTCAGGGGATGGGGTAAAAGAATTTATTTTCAAGCAAAAATCTTGACAGAGTTTTTTGTCAATCCCTTTTTCTGAGATAGCATTAGCAGGGCAAGAGTTTATGGCAGCAGAACTTACATGAACATCAACAGCACCCAAATACTTTGAATCGGTATCTATATAAGAAACTATAGAATCTAAATCCATAGAGGCAAATAATTCTTCATCTTCCTCAGTAAGAGGAGCATAGTGCTCATCAACTAGGACAGTACTTAGTCTGCCAGAAAACCCAAGTTCGGTATGAAAAGAACCACCTATTCCAAACCTTCCAATCCCAGCAGCATATGCAGCTAGTTTGTGAGACCATTCTTC
>CAYJJM010000171.1:0-763 GCA_964370515.1 uncultured Oscillospiraceae bacterium
TTAATTGTTGTTCTTGACCCTGTTCCTTCTACATCCCAAACTACTAAATCTTGAACCTTATCACAAACTTGGATACATCTCATACATTTGATGCATTTTGAAAAGTTTCTTGTGAATGGGAAGTCTTTATCCCAATCTCTAACTTCTAGTTTTGTTTCGTAAGGCAAGTCCAAAATATTCAATTCATTTGATATTTGTTGCAAACTGCAATTACCGCTTCTAACACATGTTACACATGTACAGTCATGCTGTGACAAAATAAGCTCAACCATAGTTCTACGATAGTTTCTGGCTTTAATACTATTAGTATATATAACCATGCCCTCTTCTGCTATGTTATTACATGCTGTAATTAGTTGATCTTTTCCTTCTAATTCTACTACACAAACACGGCAAGCAGCTATTTCATTAATTTCTTTGAGATAACATAAGCTTGGAATTTCAATTCCATATTTAGCTGCCGCTTCCATTATTGTTGTGTTTTCTTTTACAGATACATTTTTATTATCTATTACTAAATTTACCATACTTTTTCTCTGCCTCCTTTGAATATTCCAAATCCAAAGTGGTCGCATCTTAAGCATCTTGATGATTCTTGCATTGCCTCAGCTTCAGACATACAAATTTCCACTCCTTCAAAGTCTTTGATTCTTTCGCCCGCTTCTCTCTCAATCATATTTACTCTTCCACAAGGTTTTCTATCATCTAGATTTGGAATAGGAATTTCAACATCGCAAGAAATTTCATGCCTATATCCTAGGTA
>CAYJJM010000171.1:773-2795 GCA_964370515.1 uncultured Oscillospiraceae bacterium
TTGGCCGCAATAACCTTTGCTGCTGCAACAGCACTTATTACTGTTGCCGGACCGCTTGCACAGTCCCCACCTGCAAATACTCCTGGCATTCCTTCCAAGGCACTAGTTGGGTTAGTAACAATTCTACCTCTCTTTGTTGTAACTCCAGCTTCTTCAAAGTGAGCTATTTCAATATCTTGCCCTGCTGCTATTACAATAAGATCACAAGGAATCAGTATGTCTTCCTCTCCTGTTGATTTTATTGTTGCTCTTCCATCTGTGATGCTACTTATCATTTGTGGAGTTACATATAGACCTTTTACATTATTGTTTTCGTCTACAACAACCTCTTTTGGAGCTCTCATCTTTTGCATTTCTACGCCTTCTGCGATTGCACCTTCAATTTCATCAGGTAGTGCTGACATGTCCGCAACTCTTCTTCTATAAACGATGCTTACTTTTTTAGCACCTAGTCTCTTGGCCGTACGAACAGCATCCATAGACACATTTCCGCCACCAATAACTACAATTTCTTTATCTGTAAGATCCATAGGATTATTAAGTCCTACATCTCTCAAAAATTCAACTGCGGAAATAACACCATTAGCGTCTTCTCCTTTTATTCCCAGTTTAATGTCTATACTTGCTCCTATTGCAATAAGAACAGCATCGAATTTTTTCCTAAGTTCTTGTAATGTGAAGTCTTCTCCTATTTTTAGACCTCTCTTAACCTCTACTCCTGTTTTAAGTATAGCATCGATGTCTTCCTCTAGTCTGTTCTTTGGTAGCCTATAATTTGGTATTCCATATCTAAGCATTCCCCCAAGGTCAGTTAGCATTTCATACATAGTAACTTGGTGCCCCATTAGTTGCAAGAAATATGCTGCACTTAAACCTGTAGGGCCTCCTCCTACTATTGCAACTTTCTTTCCTGTGCTTTCTGCACATTTTGGCGGTGGTACAGGACCTGCAAAATCAGTAGCAAGTCTTTTTAGACCTCTAATGTTTATGCTATCGTCTACCATATTTCTTCTGCAATGAACTTCACATGGGTGTTCGCATATATATCCGCATGTACTAGGGAAAGGGTTATCCTTTCTTATAAGCCTAACTGCATCAGCATATCTTTTTTCTCCGATAAGGGCAATATACCCTGGTATATCTACATGGGCAGGACATCGAGTAACGCATGGTACTGGTTGGCTATAAGCACAAATACATCTACCATGTTCTACATGGGCAATATAGTCATCTCTATATCCTATTACTCCCTTGTACACCATTCTTGCTGCCTCATACCCAATGGCACAGTCAGCTGTTTCCATTATAGTTTTAGATGTTCTTTCTATGACATCAACAGTTTCAGGGTTTGCTCTACCCTCTAACACATCTGTCATAAGTTCACCTATTTTTCCAAGTCCAACACGACATGGCGTACATTTTCCGCATGTTTGCGCATGGCATAATTCCAGAAATGCTCTTGCCATATCTACTGGACATAGTCCTGGCGGACTGGATTCGATTCTCCTTTCCAAGTCTTTGTATAGTCCTTCTAGAACTATCTTGGCTTGGTCTGGAGTAACTAGCTCTAATCTGCTCATAAATTCCTCCTAAACTTTGATTTAACACACATTGTAGATATTTTATCATTTTTTTAATGTTTTGCAAACAGTTTTTCGATAGTAGTTTTTTTATCAATCTCCTTCAATCTTCTTTTGTCTTAATATAGTTATTCATTTCTAAACTTCCTAAAGTTTTGGTGCCAAATGGAATAAATGATAAAAAATTTTTATTTGGCAAACCAAAGGTATCTGTCTGCTTTGACAAAATTAAAAAGCAGGTTCCTTATGGTTCCTGCTTTTTGAGTTATTATTTTTTGTTTTTAATTTGTGCTTTCTAAATTGCGTAGGATTTTTCGCGTGTATACAAGGAGCAGCGTACGCAGCTTAAAAGTATACACAAGAACAAGTGCGTGTCGTAACAACGCAGTTATCCGCAACAATAGAGGTGCATGTTGCTCCGAAAAAGACAAGCAATTACTCT
>CAYJJM010000172.1:0-2038 GCA_964370515.1 uncultured Oscillospiraceae bacterium
ATATTTGGGTTTATGCTGAGCAAAGAGCAGGTAAACTTATGGATGTATCTCTTGAATTAATCGGTGAAGGATACAGATTATCAAGAGAACTTGGCGAAGATGCAAAAGTTTGTGCAGTTGTAGTGGGTGATGATGTGGATGCATTAATACCATCTCTATTTGAAGCTGGTGCAGATTCGGTGTATAAAATAAGCGATAAACTACTAGAAAATTTTACAACTGATGCATATACTAAAGTATTTACAGATGCTATAAACGAATATAAGCCAGAAATCGTTCTATTTGGAGCAACGCATATTGGTAGAGACTTGGCTCCAAGAGTTGCTGCTAGATTAGACACTGGTCTTACTGCAGATTGTACTAGACTAGATATAAATATGGCTAACTATATTAACTACCTAGATACATACACTACTGCGAATACAGAAAAACTTAGCAAAGATGATCCAGATAAAGGAATTAAACAAACAAGACCTGCCTTTGGAGGAAACCTAATGGCAACAATTGTTACTCCAAAAACAAGACCTCAAATGGCTACAGTAAGAGCTGGAGTTATGAAAAAAAGAGATGTTGTACCTGGTGCTTCTGGGGAAGTTATCGAAGTTAAACCTACATTAGCTGCTGATGATATTAGAACAAAGGTAATTGAAATCGTTAAATCAGCAAAAGAAATAGTTTCTCTAACTGATGCAGAAATTATTTGCTCTGGAGGAAGAGGACTTGGAGATCCAAAAGGATTTGAACTTATTAAAAAATTAGCAGACAAAGTTGGCGGAGTTGTAGGATCTTCTCGTGCTGCAGTAGATGCAGGTTGGATTGATCATTCTCATCAAGTAGGTCAAACAGGAACAACTGTTAAACCTAGAATATACTTTGCTTGTGGTATCTCAGGAGCTATCCAACATCTTGCAGGTATGCAAACTTCTGAAACAATAATCGCTATTAACAAAGACCCAGATGCTCCAATTTTTGAAGTAGCTGACTTTGGTATAGTAGGAGATCTTTATAAAGTGATTCCTCAAATTATTGAAGAATGGGATAATGCTGAAAGTTTATTTAACGCTTCAGAAAAAAAATAAAAATCCAAAAAAATAAATGCAAATACAAAAAAATAACAGCCTTTAATGGTTGTTATTTTTTATGTTTGCTAAATGCAAATAATAAAAAATATACCAATTACTTATGCTATAATATAAATAATCCTTAGCAAACTTAAATTTGATTATTTATAGGATTATATGCACGAATTTATATTAGCTTGCTAATATAAATAGTCCAAATTATAAACCAATTACAAACAAAATTCATAAGTAAAACCCCTGAAACTTATCTCAGGGGTTTGTTTGCTTTATTTTTTATTTGTCTTCGCTAATATATTTTTTTGTGAAATCTTCAATTGGCATAGGCATATCAAATAAGAATCCTTGCCCAATTCTACATCCCATTTCTCTTAATGCTTCATATTGTTCCTCTGTCTCTATTCCTTCAGCTACAGAAGCTATATTCTCTAATTCTTTACAAATATTCAAAATTGTTTTAACTAAAATCTTAGATTTCTTTTCCTAGGTCTGTTGTTAAGCTTCTATCAATTTTAATTTCATTAAAGCTAGATAATTTCAATGTGGATAAATTAGAATATCCGTTTCCAAAGTCATCTAAGGATATTGTAAACCCTGCTTCTGCAAAATTGGAAATTGTTTTGGAGAAAATCTCATCTCTTGTTGAGCTAATTGTTTCTGTAATTTCAATTATTATTGACGCTTTATCAACATCATATTTCTTGCAAAGATTAGAAAATATATCTACAATTCCATCTAAATTTAATGTTATTCTTGAACAGTTTACAGAAATTGGAATATCTTTTTTGTTGCCCATGTCTT
Organism: uncultured Oscillospiraceae bacterium; assembly: GCA_964370515.1. Classification (GTDB taxonomy): domain Bacteria; phylum Bacillota; class Clostridia; order Peptostreptococcales; family Anaerovoracaceae; genus CAYJHC01. The sequence continues at coordinate 1,881 of CAYJJM010000172.1, forward strand.
TCCATTCTTTTAGAGTTTTACATGCAGTTTCAAAGACGAAAATATCAATTTTGGAGATTATTCCTTCTTTTTCATAAAAAGGCACAAATTCTATAGGAGGTTTTATTTCTCCAAAAGCACTCTTTCTTCTGATTAGAGCCTCCGCACCATTGCATTCT
>CAYJJM010000172.1:2048-2767 GCA_964370515.1 uncultured Oscillospiraceae bacterium
ATAAATTTCTTTTTCTAAGTTATCTGAAACAAATTCTGTATATTTTTTGTAAGAAACATTTTCGCCTTGGCTTGCTATTTTTGCATAGCTTTTATTCCATACAAAGCCGAGAGAAATATCATATTTATTATCTCTTCTTTTCTCCTTCAGCATATCGATCTTTTCTTCAAAGTCTTTTTCTTCTATATTTTTCTTTAGTACAACAAACTCATCTCCATCTATTCTATAGCAGTCCTCATCAAAAATTTCACTGAGATTTTGGGCCAACTCTTTTAGAACCCTATCTCCTTCTAATATTCCATACATATCATTTATAAGGTTTAAGTTTTCTATATCGATATATGCAATTCCCAGTGAGAAAATACTTTCTTTCGATATATTTTCAAGATTTTTTCTAAAACTATTTCGATTCTTTATCCCTGTCAGCATGTCGTAGTAACTTAATAAGTTAAGTTCTTCTAGTCTTTCTGTTTCTTCCAAGAAGTTGCCTATAAACTTTGACACAGAACGCAATAAATTTATCCTGTCCGTTTTCGCCTTAGGATCATCCACTCCTATAAATCCTATTATTTTTTTGTCTCTATCTCTTAATGGTGCTGCTATTAGTGCTGATATTCCTTGTGCTTCTAGTATTTTATACTCTTCAGATTCCTTATCCACATCATCACTTAAAGAATTTATATAGAATTCCTCCCCTTCTTCAAATTTTTCAAACCATC
>CAYJJM010000173.1:0-1764 GCA_964370515.1 uncultured Oscillospiraceae bacterium
CCTTAGCAAACTTAAATTTGATTATTTATAGGATTATATGCACGAATTTATATTAAAATAATACTTGGAGGAATAATATGTATAAAATTTACTGCAGATTATATCAAATAATATTTAAAATTGTTAGCAAACTTCTTCCTTGGAAAGAACCGGAATTAATAAAAGGAGAAGGAAGCTTGCTTAAACTTCCTGCAATAATAAAAGAAAAAAGAATTTCAAATGTCTTAATAGTAACAGATAAAGGGATAGTTTCTTTAGGATTATTAGAAAGTTTATTAAAAAAACTCAAGGAAGAAGAGGTTGACTATAAAATTTATGATGAAACAACTCCAAATCCTACAATTGATAATATAGAAAGTGCACTTGAATTATATAAAAAAAATGCCTGCAAGGGAATTATTGCCTTTGGAGGAGGTTCTCCTATGGACTGTGGAAAAGGAGTTGCGGCCAGAGTTGTAAAACCTAGAAAACCTATACCAAAGTTAAAAGGAGTTTTGAAAGTTAGGAAAAAAACACCGCCTTTCTTTGCAATTCCTACAACTGCAGGAACAGGAAGTGAAGCCACATTAGCAGCTGTTGTTACTAATTCCAAAACCCATGAAAAATATGCTATTAATGATGTATTCTTGATACCAGATTATGCGGTATTAGACCCTAGCCTAACTATTGGGTTACCTAAACATATAACTTCTACCACAGGAATGGACGCTTTAACGCATGCAGTTGAGGCGTATATAGGAAAAAGCAATACAGCTTTAACCAAGGAAAGAAGCAAAAAGGCTGTAAAGCTAATATTTAATAATTTATATGATGCCTATAGTAATGGTAAGGATCTAGAAGCAAGAGGAAATATGCAAGAGGCGGCATATCATGCAGGAGTAGCATTTACTAGAGCTTATGTTGGCAATGTACATGCCATTGCTCATACCCTAAGTGGATACTATAACGCACCTCATGGACTTACAAATGCTGTAATTTTACCACATGTTTTAGAACATTATGGTTCTAAAATTCATCAGCAATTATGGGACTTAGCTCAAGTTGCAGGAATAGGAAAAGATGAAGATAGTATTTCTGTAAGGGCAAATAAATTTATAGGGCAGATAAAAAAGTTAAATCAAATGATGGAAATACCAACAGCTTTCGACTTTATAAAAGAAGAAAATATTCCTAATATGATAAAAAATGCTTCAAAAGAAGCAAACCCACTGTACCCAGTGCCTGTGATTTTTGACAAAAAGGAGTTTGAAAAAATTTACAGGCAAATTTCCACAAAAGCTATTGGCATAGATGGATATTCTGGAAAAATGGCTAGAGTAAATCTAACAGACAAAAAAGTAGAAATTTTTTCTCTTCCTGCAAGATATGCAGAAAACTATATTGGAGGAAAAACTTTAGCTGCAAAAATAATATATGACCAATATATACTTGAAGATAAGCCTGTGGATCCAATGTCAGAAGAAAATATTATAGTGGTAACAAGTGGACCTATTACTGGGACTGCGTCTCCATGTTCTTCGAGGTTTAATATATCAGCTATTTCTCCACTAACAGGTATGCTTGTATCTTCAAATTGTGGAGGAAACTTCGGAATGAATTTAAAAAAAGCTGGTTTTGATGTGCTAATAGTAACTGGCAGAAGCGAAGAAAGAATTTATATTGACATTAGAGATAATGATGTGGTAATTAAAAATGCTGACCATATTTGGGGGAAAAACTCTTCAGAATCACAAGAACTCATAGGAGAAAAAAATGCAGGAAAAA
>CAYJJM010000173.1:1774-2689 GCA_964370515.1 uncultured Oscillospiraceae bacterium
ATAGGCATAGCAGGAGAAAACAAAGTACCTTATTCAAATGTTATAAGTGAAGAAAGAGCAGCAGGAAGAGGAGGATTAGGAGCTTTATTTGGTAGTAAAAACCTTAAAGGTATGGTTGCAAAAGGCACAGGTGCTATCCCTATATATGATAAAGAGAAATTAAAGAAGCATAACCAGAATTGGATTAAAATTCTTAAAAGTCATCCAATTACAGGAGAACAGCTACCTAAATTTGGCACGGCAGGACTTGTGAAAAAGATGCAAGAAAGACATCTCCTAGCAACAGAAAATTATAAGAGAGGGACATTTGATAACTTTGAAGCTATTTCTGGAGAGACTTTAAGAGAAAAACATTTGCTAAAAAACAAAGGTTGCGTAACTTGTCCAATACAATGTGGCAGAGTTGTAACTGCTTACGGAAAAACTGTTAAAGGACCAGAATTAGAAACATTAGGGCTTTTGGGAAGCAACTTGTTAAACCATGACTTACAAAACATTATAAACTTAAATCACCTATGTGACGAATATGGCTTAGATACAATGACTTTTGGAAGCTCAATAGGACTTGCCATGGAACTAAACAAAAATGGCCTGTGGAACAATGGACTTGAATTTGGAAAAAATGATAATTTAGAAGAATTAATACACAAAATATCAACGAAAGAAGGGATAGGAGAGGATTTATCTAAAGGCACCAAAGCTATATCGGAAAAATATGGCGGTAAAGAATATGCAATGCATGTAAAAGGTTTAGAAATTGCCGCATACGAGCCAAGAGCAGCCCAAGGAATGGGCCTTGGTTATGCAACTGCTAACAGAGGAGGCTGTCACCTAAACGGTGGATATATGGTGGTTTTAGAAGGTCTAGGATTGGATATTAACAGGGCTAGCACAAAAGGAAAGGTAGAATATACA
>CAYJJM010000174.1:0-2669 GCA_964370515.1 uncultured Oscillospiraceae bacterium
AATAAATATTCTATATCCGTTGTTGCATTACAATAGTGTGATAATTCTTCTTTGTCGTGGTCTCTAAACCTTACATTATCATTATTCATATTAAGTGAACTTAAAAAATTTAAGCAATATTCTTTCCAGTAGTCAAACCATTCAAGGTCTGTTCCTGGTTTGCAAAAAAACTCTAGTTCCATCTGTTCAAATTCTCTGGTTCTAAATGTGAAATTTCCAGGAGTGATTTCATTCTTAAAGTTTACAAAGATGCCTTGAGCTGTTTCCGGTCTTAAATATATTTCTGTACTGCTATCCTCTGTTACTCCTTGATGAGTTTTAAACATTAGGTTAAACTGCCTAATACTGGTAAAGTTATTTTCTTTACAGGTAGGGCATGGTATTTTCTCTTCATTAATATATGTTTCAAGCTTTTCTTTAGACCAGCCATCAACTGAAATATTTTCTATGCCTTTGGTCTTTATATATTCTTCTACTAATTGGTCTGCTCTGAATCTTTCCTTACAGCTTTTGCAGTCAATAAGAGGATCTGCGAATCCTCCCACATGTCCAGACGCTATCCATGCTTTAGGATTCATTAAAATTGCAGCATCAACCCCAACATTATATTTTGACTCTTGAACAAATTTTTTCCACCATGCTCTTTTTACATTGTTCTTAAACTCAACTCCCAAAGGGCCATAGTCCCAAGTATTTGCTAGTCCACCATAAATTTCTGAGCCAGGGAATATAAAGCCCCTGCTTTTGGCTAGGGCTGTTATTTTTTCCATTGTTTTTTTCTGTGTTTCACTCATTACCTATTCACCTTTTTTCTTTGCTGTTTTTTTCTTAGGCTCTTCTACTACTTCTTCTTTTTCCCAAGCAGTTTGCTCCATATTTTCAACCATAAAATCATCCGCAAAATCTTCTACTTCTTTTTTTCCTTTAGAAATCACTTCACCAGTTTTTTCTTTTATTTTATCGTAAATTTCACTTTCAACAACCTTTTCATATATTGGAGATTCTTTTACTTTGCCTGCAACTTTTTTGCCTGTTTCCTTTACACTTTCAGCTGCACCCATTCCTTTTTCAACAGCTGTATTCACCCCATCTCTTGCTGTTCCGCTAATGTCTACAATTGTTCCATCTGTTTTTACGATTTCTATGTTACATTTAAATCCAAAAGCTGCTGCTGTTGCCATAATTACTCCCCACGGTGTAATAAAAGCTCCTAGCATACCTACCGTTACTGGTACTGTTAAGATTGGATCGTTATCTTCATTTGTTATTCTTATTTTAGATGCATTTCCTTTACCAATTGTTTCTCTTATTGCTTCTATTAAGAAAACTCCTTTTCCTCCAAAAGCTCTTTCTTCTACTGTGCTATTACCGATTCTAGTTTGATTATTGCATCCACTACACTTCCATTTGTTTCTTCTAGAGCCGCCTTTGCTTCTTTATAGCTAGCCCCAGTTTTTTCTTTTACTAATTCAATTTTTTCTAAGGTAATTTCCATATGTTTATCCTCCTTTTTAAACATTATTTTTGAGTGTTATTTCATCGCTTTTTATAGTTTCTATTCCTAGATGATAGTTATAGTACTCTTTTAGAAATTTTTCGAGTTTTTCGCTAATTTTTTCTTCGATTTTTAACTTCCTTAATTTGGATAAAGCTTGATCGCTTAAAAAAATTATAATATCTACTATATCAAAATCTACCATAAAAATCAATGATGAACTTGCTTCTTCCTTATTTTTTATTCCTGTATAACAAGGGGTGCAAACTGTCCCACCCTCTTTAATTGATATTTGATCTAAATTTCCTTTTTCCCCACAAATAACACAAGAGTTTATTTGTGGTATATATCCCAAATATTTTAATAATTTTATTTTATAGGCAATAGTCAGTGTTGAAAAATAAGTATTTCTTGCCGCAATTTCATCTAAAAAAATCACCAATAAATCATATATTTCTTTTTGAGGCTCTCTTTCTTCTAAAACCTTTTCTGTTAATTCCAAGATAGATGAGCTCGCCATATATCTATCAATATTTTCCCCGATTTTATAATGACTTTCCATCACATCTGCATGATTTACATTGAACACATCTTTGTTTTTATAAAGTTCAAAATTTGAAACAGTAAAAGGTTTCAAAAAAAGAGATGATTTTGATTTTCCTCTGTTGGCCACACTTGTCCATGCTGAAATTTTTCCATATTTTTTAGTAAATATAATTAGGATCTTTTTCCCACTGGGTGTGTTTCTCTGCTTTAAAACTAAGCCTTCTGTTTCTAATATCATAGTTTAATCCTTATATCCAAAATCAGAAAGTAGTCTATCTTTATCTCTCCAATTCTCTTTAACTTTCACCCATAATTCTAAATAAACCTTGGTTCCAATTAAAATTTCTATTTCTTTTCTTGCAGCTTGGCCTACACCTTTTAGCTTTCTTCCTCCCTTGCCAATTATTATTCCTTTATGAGATTTTTTTTCACAGTATATAATAGCGCCGATATTGGTTATATTTTCTTTTTCCTCATAACTTTCGATTTCTACAGCAACTCCGTGAGGTACTTCTTCTTCTAAATACATTAACAATTTTTCTCTTATAATTTCGCTAACAATAAATCTTTCCGGGTGATCTGTTATTGCATCTTTTGGAAAATACATGGGACCATCCTCTAGAAATGA
>CAYJJM010000175.1:0-2607 GCA_964370515.1 uncultured Oscillospiraceae bacterium
CCAATCAGTAGGAACATTGGCAGGAGAATGAAGACGCCCAACTTCATCTAAAGTATCACATATTACTCTATTTAAAAACATGCAAAGGTGCATTGAATCGAAAAAGGCATTAGTCCATTCAGCAGATGGAAGTTTGCCACCTTTATTGCTGCTGGCAACTTCTTCAGAATAAGGAAGAAAGAAAACAATGGCAGTATTACCTGGTCTATAAATTTCTTTTGGATGTTTAGAACGATTTTTTTCAAAGTAATGCATAAATAATGGATGATGACAACTAACATACCCTATAATAGGATTTTTGAATTTAGTGGTACATGTAGGTGAATCCATATAATTTTTAACTGCTTCATTTACATTTGTTATTATTCTTTTTTTTATATTTGTTTTTATATCAAAATCATTATTCATAAAATACTCCAAAACTCTAACATAAGTTAACTACTTATGTTAAAATTATATTAGAAAAGATTGCCTTTGTAAAGGACAGATTTGTAAATCAGACAATTTGACAAACCATATAAATTAGCAATTTATATCAATTATCAAAATTTAAAAAAGGGAGAATATAGATGAACAGATTAATTATTATAGATGGAAACAGTTTGATAAATCGGGCTTATTATGCAATGCAAAATCCAATGATGACAAAAGAAGGAATTTATACGCAAGGAATATTTGGATTTCTCAATATGCTTTCAAAGATACAAAAAGAATATAACCCTACACATATGGCGGTAGCTTTTGATTTGAAGGGACCTACTTTTAGGCATGAAGAATTCAAAGAGTATAAGGCTGGAAGAAAAAAAATGCCACCAGAGCTTGCAATGCAAATACCATTATTAAAAGAAATATTAGATGCAAAAAATATCAAAAGGCTTGAAAAGGAAGGCTTTGAAGCCGATGATATTATCGGAACAGTTGCGAAAAAAGCAGAAGAGAATTTAATTGAAACCTATATAATCACTGGTGATAAAGATGAACTACAGCTAGCCACAGACCTAACAAAGATAATATTTACAAAGAAAGGGGTGTCTGTATTTGAAATATTTGATAGGGAAAAAATGATTGAAACATATGGATTTACACCTGAACAATTTATTGATTATAAAGGGTTAATGGGGGATAAGTCTGACAATATTCCAGGAATACCAGGAGTGGGAGAAAAAACCGCATCAAATCTTATTTTGGAGTTTGGAAGTATAGAAAATCTTCTTGAAAACACTGACAAAATATCAAAAGAAAATTTAAAAAACAAAATTTCTGAAAATAAACAACTGGCAATTATGAGTAAAAGGCTTGCGACTATAAACAAAAATGTACCTATAAATATAGATTTTGACGAATTTACATTAACTAAAATAAATGAAGATAAGCTTATTTCTCTATATAGAAAATTGGAATTTAATAAATTTTTAAAGGAACTAGGTGGTGAAGAAACTTTTGAACCAATAGAAAATAAAGAAATAAATATTAAAGAATTTAATGTGGAAATCTTGAAAAACAAAGAAGATATTTTTAAGTTAAAAAACAAAATAGGCACAGAAAAAGAGCTTCTAATAAAAGTCCTAGGCGATAGTACAAAAAAGAAAATGCCACAAATTAAAGGATTAGCAATAGGATTTGAAAAAGATTGGATATTATACTATATTGATATGTATCAAATAAATATAAATGATGTTATAAAATTGTTAAATGAAAATGAATGCTCATTTATTGGACACAACATAAAAGATGATATATATATGCTGCTAACAAATGGACTTAACAAAGCAAACATAGCTTTTGATAGTGGAATTTGCCAGTATTTAATTGACTCTACTAGAAGCAACTATGATATTGAAACTATGGCAGCAGAGTATTTTCAAGGAAAAATTCAAAGCCTTAAAGACTACATAGATTCTCATGGACAGGTAAACCTTTTCACAGATGAAAACAAAATAATAGGTGAATATTTTGCTAGTTGGGGAGCCTATGTCTTTGCTCTTAAAAACATATTAGAAAAAGAAATTGAGAAAGAAGATATGGAAGAGCTGTTTTACAAAGTTGAACTTCCCCTTATAGAGCCACTTGCTTCAATGGAAAAAGAAGGATTCGCATTAGATAGAGATACTTTATCAAAGATCGGCCTAGAAATTGGGCTAAAAATAGATACATTAACAAAAGAAATTCATAATTTAGTAGGAGAAGACTTTAACATTAATTCGCCTTCTCAATTGGGTGTGATTTTATTTGAAAAATTAGGATTACCTTCTAGTAAAAAAACAAAAACTGGATATAGCACCGGAGCTGAGATATTAGAAAAGTTAAGGGATAAGCATGAAATAATACCTTATATTTTGGAATATAGAAAATTAACAAAGTTAAAAGGAACATATGTTGACGGATTGATTCCATTGATTCATGAGGATGGAAAGATTCATGCAAATTTTATGCAAACAGTTACAACCACAGGCAGACTTAGTTGTATTGAGCCTAATTTACAGAATATTCCCATAAGACAAGAATTAGGGCGAACAGTTAGAAAAGCTTTTGTTCCATCTGATGAAAATTATATACTAATTGGAGCTGCCTACTCCCAAATTGAACTTAGAGTTTTGGCTCATATGA
>CAYJJM010000176.1:0-2575 GCA_964370515.1 uncultured Oscillospiraceae bacterium
ATCCTGATTATGAAAATTTGGGGGGTGTGCCAGCATTAAATGAAGTTAAATTTAGCATAACATCAAATAGAGGATGCTTTGGAAATTGTAGTTTCTGTGCAATTGCGTATCATCAAGGAAGGCAAGTAAGAGCAAGAAGCAAGGGTTCTATTTTGAAAGAAGCCAAAGCCTTGACTAATAAAAAGGATTTTAAAGGATATATACATGATATAGGAGGACCTACGGCAAATTTTTTTGGGCCTGCTTGTGCAAAACAATTAGAAGAAGGTGTATGTAAAAAGCGAAATTGTCTCTATCCTTTTCCTTGTGAAAATCTTGATGTAGATCATAGTAAATATTTAGAAGTTCTAAGAGAAGTGAGAGAATTGCCTAATATAAAAAGGGTTTTTATTAAATCAGGCATCAGATACGATTATCTTTTGGCAGATAAGGAAAAAGATAAAAACATATTTTTGAAAGAATTGTGCAAACATCATGTGAGTGGAACACTAAAAGTAGCACCAGAACATGTGGCTAAAAGAACAATAAAAGCAATGAGAAAAGCACCTAAAGAAATTTTTGAAAAATTTTCTGATGACTACTATAACATGAATAAAAAGTTGGATAAAAAACAATATTTAATACCTTATTTAATGTCATCTCATCCAGGAACAAGGCTAGAAGATGCCTTAGAACTCGGTTTATTTTTGAAGGATTATGGGTTTGTTCCAGATCAAGTTCAAGACTTTTATCCAACGCCATCAACCCTTGCAACAACAATGTACTATACTGAGAAAGATCCTAATACGGGAGAAAACTTATGTGTGGCAAAAAACATAAATGATAAAAAAATTCAAAAAGCTTTGATACATTTTAATAAAAGAGAAAATGAAAAATATCTTATGATGGCTTATTACAAAACCAAAGATGAAAGAATAAAGAAACTATTAAGAGGAAAACATGTTAGATAAACTTCAAAAAATATATATAGATGCAAAAAAAGAATATGAGAAAGAAAAGAAATATGTAATTAATAATGCAGAAGTTAGTAACAAAAATCAAATTGTAATAGGAGATAATTATGAATATTTTCTTAAATTTTTGCAGAACCAGAGAAAAGTGGACTTAATTTATATGGATCCTCCCTTTTTTTCTATGTCAAACTATAACTCAACGGTAAAAACAACAAAACTTAAAAGCTCAGATAGGGAAGTTAGTATAAAGGTTGAATCATATAAAGATTCTTGGCGAAACGATAGAGGCTTAGAAGGATACATTAAAGAAATAATAAAAATATTATTGTTAACTAAAGATATTCTCTCAGAACAGGGGGTTTTGTGGATACATCTTGATTGGCACGCAGTTCATTACATTAAAATTTTTGGAGATGAAATCTTTGGAATGGATAATTTTATTAATGAAATTATATGGACATATAAATCTGGTGGAGCGGGTGGAAACAGATTTTCCAGAAAACATGATACCTTACTTGTTTATAGTAAAAATAAAAAACGAAAACTAAGCATTCCCAAAGAAAAATCATATAATAGAGCCTTTAAACAATACAAATTTGAAGGAGTTGAAGAATTTCAAGACCATATTGGTTGGTACACCTTAGTCAATATGAAAGATGTATGGCAAATTGATATGGTAGGAAGAACATCTAAAGAGAGAAATGGATATGCCACGCAAAAGCCCCAAGAGCTTTTGAGGAGAGTAGTGGAAAGTTCTTCGAAAAAAGGTGATTTATGTGCAGATTTTTATGGTGGATCTGGAGCCTTTGCCATTGCTTGCAATAGCTTAGGTAGGGAATTTATAAGTTGCGATAAAAATCCTTTGGCAGCCAGCCTTTTGGAAAAATATGCTTTAAAAAATAATATTCCTTATGAAATGGTAATATCTCAAAAGAAAGAAAAAGAATCAGTGCCTTCTCTGAAAAATAGTTGTATTAGTATTAGTAAAAATGATGAAAAAATAGAAATTTCAAACTATATTTTTGACCCTGAAAGCATGAAATCTATGCCAAAAGACATAGAGAAATTTAATGAAATTTTAGTGAAAAAACCATTAAGCCTAATTAGTTACTATAAAGTTATAGAAGATGGAAAAGAAAGAGTTATCCTTCCTAATAAAGAGGGTGTTTTGGACTTGGTGTTTAAAATAAAGGAAGGAAATACAGGAACAATTTTGGTAGTTGATATATTTGGAAATAGGGAAAAGGTAGAATTATAAAGATATTTGATTATCTATTTGATGATTTTGAAATCTAATAATCAATAATGCAAAATAAACTTTTAAGTAATATGAATCTAAATGTTTTTTAAAGTTTTCTTCCTTTTGTCTGTGAAAATTGAGTGAATACTAGTGAATATTTCACCTTTTTTCTTGAAAAAAAGAGTAAATAAGGATAAAATAGTAATATATATATGAATTATGGTATAAATGAAAGAGGAAAAATGACAGGAACGACAGAAAATGAAAAACATAGAAAATGAAAAGCTTAATAATTTAATGGAAATAACACCTCTTAGCATTAATATTTTTACTAAAGAAATGGATTTATTGTGGTGTAACAAAAATGCATTAGAGCTTTTTG
>CAYJJM010000177.1:0-2540 GCA_964370515.1 uncultured Oscillospiraceae bacterium
TTCTTTTTCTTCATCATTAGGTGCTTTTCCATGCCATCCTGCTTGGTCTTCCATAAACGATACACCTTTGCCTTTGATGGTTTTTGCAATAAACGCTGTTGGTTTTTCCTTTGTTTCCCTTCCAATTTTTAAGGCCTTTTGTATGTCTTCGATTTTGTGCCCATCACCAGATACCACATTAAAGCCGAATCCTTCGAACTTTTCCTCTATTGAATCTACATTCATAACATCTTGATTTTTGCCATCTATTTGCAATCCATTATTATCTACAATAACAAAGAGGTTGTCCAGTTTGTAGTGAGCCGCCGACATTACAGCTTCCCACACAAGGCCTTCTTGAAGTTCCCCATCACCTAATATAACATAAACTCTTCCTGAGTTTTTATCCATTTTGTTGGCAAGTGCCATGCCTATACTTGCAGAAATTCCCTGACCTAGAGAACCTGTGGACATTTCCACTCCCGGTACTTTCTTTTTATCAGGATGACCTTGTAACTTTTCTCCAATTTTTCTGAGTTTTAAAAGTTCTTCCTTTGGGAAAACTCCTTTTTCTGCTAAGGCTCCGTACAGAGCTGGTGCACCGTGGCCTTTGGACAGAACCAATTTATCTCTATTAATTTTGTCAGGATTTTTTTCGTCTATATTCATTTCGTCAAAATAAAGCACTGCCAAAATATCTGCTATAGATAGTGATCCTCCCGGATGTCCTGACCCTGCTTGGTGTATGGATTTTATAATATGTTTTCTAATGTTTTTACTTGCATTTTCTATGGCTTCTCTGCTCATTATCTTCACCTTTCTTCTTTACTTATTTTAACTATTTTTTCATATATTCCATTATTACGTATGGAATGTTTTCCATAATATCTACTGATGTCATTCCTATTTGGCCTTTTTTTACTCGCCCTAATGCCGCCTGCCAAACCGTGTATATATTCTCCTAAGGCTACCGCTTCTACAAAAGTTTTAATCAATCCTTTTGTAACCTCCTCCACTTTGATTTTCACCAAAGAAACTAAAGCTGAAAATATATTCATATTGACTTATCTTTCTTTGTTTAATTTGTGTATTTTCCCTCAGTCTATTTATATGTTTTTATATACCTAAAATAATCTTAGCCAAGAGGAAGTAGGCTGTTACAGATATCATATCTGTGATTGAGGATATCATTGGACTTGCCATCAATGCCGGGTCTAGGCCTACTTTCTTTGCTATCAAAGGCAACATTCCACCAATGGCCTTGGCTGCTGTCACAATAACAATCATAGCCGCACACACAGTAAGGGCTATTCCTAATCTGTTGGGATCTTGAGCTTGCTCAAAAAAGTATATTCTAGCAAAATTAAAAGCACTTAAAGTCACACCTATAATTATGCTTATTCTAAACTCTTTCCATAATATTTTGTACCAAGACTTAGGTGCCAAATCTCCTACTGCTAAGCTTCTTATTACCAATGTTGCTGATTGAGAACCTGAATTTCCTCCCGTTCCCATAAGCATTGGCATATACGCAACTAGGGCTATTACCTGAGAAAGGGTTCCCTCAAATGTGGAGATTATACTTCCTGTAATTACATATGAACACATGAGAATAAAAAGCCAGACTATACGGCTTTTCACATGGGAAAATACACCTCTATCCAAGTACTCTGCTGAAGTTCCATCAAATACGCCTGCCATTCTCTCCATGTCCTCTGTAGCTTCTTCTTCTATGACCCCTAGAATATCATCTACCGTTACGATTCCTACCAATCTTTCTTCCTTATCAACAACAGGGATTGCAATAAATCCGTATTTTTTAAATTTTTCAGAAACATCTTCCTGGTCTTCGTATACATTAATAGCCACAAAATCCTCTGCCATAATATCTGATATAAGCATATTATCATCGCTTATAACAAGACTTCTAAGAGAAACAATGCCTATAAGTTTTCTCCCTTTGGATTTCACATAGCAAGTATAAACAGTTTCGCTATCCATACCTTCTTTTTTTATGTATTCTAAGGCTTTGCCTACAGTCCATTCTTTTTGTAAGCTTATATAATCTGGAGTCATCAAAGTCCCTGCACAGTTGTCAGGATAGTTTAGGAAAGTATTTATCATCTTTCTTTCTTCTTTTGGAGTTTTTTCCAAAATCTTATCAACAACATTGGCTGGCAATTCTTCAAGGACATCGATTTTATCGTCAAAGTCTAACTCTTCAATTATATATTCTATTTCACTTTCGGTAATGGCACTTATAATATTTACTTGATCTTCTGATGGGAGTCTTGAAAAAACCTCTACAGAAACATCTTTTGGCAACATTCTAAAGACTATTACCGTAACATAAACCCCTAGTTCTTCGTATATTTCTTCTAAGATTTCTGCAATATCTGCCTCATTATTATTAATAATAAGCTCTCGGGCATTCATGTATTTTTTTTCTTCAAGAAGGGCTATAATATGCTCAATCATTTCTTTAAATTCTATTTCTTTTTCCATTTCCCCTCCTTCTGTTTATTATCTATATTTAGTATTTCTATATTTAAATTATACTA
>CAYJJM010000178.1:0-2482 GCA_964370515.1 uncultured Oscillospiraceae bacterium
TATTGATTTTCAAAAAGATTCTTGAATCAATTGAATTAGGGAAACAATATATTTTGGATATTAGAAAGTTAGATTTAAATGAGGAAACTCTTTATATGAAACAGAAAGAAAATAGTATAAAAATTTTGTTCTCACCAGGGAAAAGGGAAACTTATCAAGAAAAAATTTTAAAAATAATGGATATTTTAGAGAAGAAAACCAATCAAGAAAATTTGAAAAACCTTAAAAAAATAAAGAGGGAGATAATTGTATATAATTTGCCCATAGAGGAAATAATTAAAGCAATAGATAGAGAACTTATGGAAATAGAAAAAAGTTTATTATAGTGAATCGATATGTGCCTTTGTGGTATAATAAAGTATGATTATATATATTTTTGAAAACTATAAAAATAGAAATGAATCAACTGTAAACTTAGCAAAAAAAGCAGTCATTGATTTTTTAAGGAAAGAAAATTACTCATTAGATAAAATAGAAAATATAACTATTGAAAAGACAAAAGAAGGTAAGCCTTATGCCAAAGATTTGCCCATTTTTTTGTCTATTTCTCATAGTGAGAATATTTGTATTATTGGAATTTCATTAGTGGAAATTGGAGTAGATATAGAAAAAATAAGAGAAATAAATTATAATCAAATTGCCAAAAGATATTTCATGGATAAAGAAATAAAACATATAAATGAAACACCAAATAAAGATGAATTTTTTAGAATATGGACTAGAAAAGAGGCATATGCAAAGATGCTAGGAATTCCAGTACTGAAAATATTAAAAACCATATCTGCTATAGAGGGAAATAATGTGAGAGATATTCATTTTGAAGAAATATATATAAAAAAGGGCTTTATTTCCTCTGTTTGCATAAAAAAGAAAGAAAAGGTTAGTTATGAGCGAAAATAATGTGGAAAAATTATCGGATAGAAAAATAGGGATAATAGCAGGAAGCCTCTTTGCCTTGGTAGTGGGAGTTGCATTACTTTTTATAAAAATTACACTTGTTTATGGAGATTCATTTACAGTACTAGCTTGGAGGTTCAACTTTGCAGCTGTAGGTGCTATTGTTTTTATTATATTTAGTAAAGCAAATAGAAAAAATTTAATAGCCTTTGATAGAGATGCGATTATTACTACAATTACATATATTGGATTTATGCTTTTGCAAACATCTGGACTTTTTTTTGCAACTTCTATTGAGGCATCAATTATGTTCGCTATAGTACCAATTATTTCAAAAGTAATATCGAACTTTGTCCTTCATGAGAAGGGAAGCATAGCACAAAATATTCTAATGGTAATATCGGTTATAGCACTTATATATATGATTTTGGAGCAAGGAACCAGCGAGGGAGGAACGAAACCTATAGGTCTTATTCTCTTGTTAGCTAGTAGTTTCTCTGTTGCTACCTGTAATGTATGGATGCGAAAGGTGAGAGAAAAAAGAAAGCCTTTCCAAATAACATTTCAAATTATTATATGGGGAGTTATTCTTATTAATATAAGTTGTGGAATAGTAACAGGTTTTGATGGATATTTCACCCCACTAATGCACTGGGAGTTTGTTCTTTCCTCAATATATCTAGGGATTTGCTCCGTGCTTATTTCCTCTTTGTTAATGGGACTTTCCCTTTCAAAACTTTCTGCAGTAGAAGGAACTATATTCGGAAATCTTTCCACAGTTATCTCCATTGCATTAGGTGCAATAGTATTGGGAGAAGCTTTTGGAATTTCTTTATTCATTTCTTCCACTATTGTAGTAGGAACAGTAGTAGCCATAAGTATTTTGGGCGGTAGAGAGGAAAAAGAGGATGAAATTTGAAGAATTAAATCAAGGAGCCTATAACCATGCTATAAAGAAATTGGCAGCGAGAGATAGAACAACATATGAAATAAAGAAGCATTTAGAGTCCAAAGATTATAAAGAAGAGGATATTGAAAATATCATTGCATATTTATTAGAATATGGTTATTTAAATCATAACAATTATGTAAAAGAGTACTTCCGATATTCCTTATCCAAAAAATGGGGACCGTTAAAAATAGAAAAAAATTTAAAGGAAAAAGGCTTAAAAAAAGAAGAAATTTCAAAAGGGAAAGAAGACTATCAAGCTGAGGCAGACAAAGAACTAAAAATAATATATTATGAGAATGGACAGGAAATAGCAAATAGAGAATTAGAAAAATATACAGAAGAAGAAAAAAAAGAAAATGTAGAAAAAATAATAGGAAAAATAGGAAGAAAGCTAGCAAATTTAGGTTATGAGACAGATTTAATATACAGAATTATTGGAGACAGCTATTTAAATTAAATAAAGTTTCCCCAAATATAAACAAAGAACAATCGAAGAGCAGCACATGCAGCGCACGCAGCACATAGCAGGTGGGGCAGAGGTGAAAACAGCAAGAGGAATATACGCAGCGCACGCAGCTTACGCAGCGCACGCAGCTTACGCAGCGCACGCAGCTTACGCAGCGCACGCAGCTT
>CAYJJM010000179.1:0-2426 GCA_964370515.1 uncultured Oscillospiraceae bacterium
AGTAACTACTTCTATCATGCAATATGGATATAGAATAGTAGAAGATATGGCTAATGGTCTAATGCACTTCATGGCTGAAAAAGGATATAACAAACTAGATGACTTTATTGGAATAGCTCTTCCAAACATTATTCCAGCAGAAGATCTTAATAGAGACTTCAAATTGTTCCCTAAGTTTGATGAAGAAAAATGTATCGGTTGCGGAAGATGTTATGTTTCTTGCTACGATGCAGCACATCAAGCTATCGATTGGGATGGTGAGAAGAGGCTTCCTATTCTTAATGAAGAAAAATGCGTTGGTTGCCACCTTTGTCTAAATGTATGCCCTGTTCAAGAATGCATAACAGCAGGCGACATTAAGTGGAAAGAAGGAAGAAATAAGGTTGATATTGCTTACAAAAAAAGATATGAATAATATTGCTTTGTAAGAGTATTAAAGAAACAATTGAATTTGAAAACTAAAATTTTCAAAATTAAATGTAAACTAAAAGGACACTATCAAGTTGATAGTGTCCTTTTTAGAATGCAGAAAAATGAAAATGAACAAAGGCTTGCTCAAAGGCAGGATTCTAAATACACGAACATTTTGATAGTCTTTCTCTAGAAATTGAAAAAATAAAAAAAGATATAGCAAAGAATTATTATATTGAAAAAAATAGAGTTAATAAGTTAGGTAGAAGAAAAAATAAATAATTGTTTAAAAAATATACACAATATAAAAAAATGTGATATAATTAGATAAATGAAATTTGGAAGGAAATAAAATGTCATTACTACAAGAAATTTCTACAAGTGTACAAAAAGTAGCAGAGGCAATATCAATTGCCCTAGGCTTGGAAGTTGAAATAGTCGATGAGAACCTAACAATAATAGGGGGAACAGGAATATATAAAGGTCGTATAGGCCAAAAGGAAGAAGCAGGAAAGTTAGATGGCCAGTACCTATATGCTAGGGTTCTTAGAAAAGGAGAGACTGAGCAGATTAAAGATGCCAAAACTGATAAAGGTTATGGACTTAGTCATGTTGCTCCTGAAGAACTTGCCGAAGTTGCTGAAATTTGCACGCCAATTAAACTAGGAGAAAAAACACTAGGTATAATAGGGTTAGTTGCCTTTGATAATAAGCAAAAAAACATTTTACTAGATGAAGGCAGAGATATGACTACCTTTACGGAGAAGATGGCTGAGCTACTTGCAGCCAAAGCTACACAACAGTTAGCATTTAGGCATGCAGAATTCTCAAAAAAGGAAATTATGGCAATTTTAGAAGCGACACATGAAGGAATAATTGCTATTGACCGAGGCGGATATATAAAGCATTGTAACGACATAGTTGCTAAATTATTTGGAACAGAAAAAGATAAGATGACAGGGGAACATATTAATAAATATATGATTGGCTCCCCTGCACTAAATGTTTTCAAAACGGGCAAAGGATATACAGAGAGAGAAGAAAGATATAGAATAGGAAGAGGTGGAATACACCTTATTGTTACAGCAAAACCTTTTTTTGCAAAAGGAAAGATTGCGGGAGTTGCAATTTCTTTGAGGGACATAAAGGAAGCACAACTTTTGGCATATAAGATGGAAAAGGGAATAACCAAAAAAAATCTAGAGGATATAATAGGAGAAAGTGAAACAATAAAGAAAATAAAGAGCCAAGCTTTACTAATCGCTAGAGGAAATGCACCTGTTTTGATTACTGGGGAAAGAGGAACAGGTAAATCCTTTTTAGCAGGAGCTCTTCACTATAGTGGTTCAAATGCTGAGCAGAAATTTGTAAAAATTAACTGTGATAAAGTGCCTGCTAGCTTAATAGGGAAAGAAATAAAAGACAGTCTACTTAAAGCGGAAAATGGAACATTATTTTTGGAAGAAGTAGATGCCCTGTCCAAAAAAAATCAGGAATTTTTGTTAGATATAATAAAGAAACTTAATACAGATGGAGGGGAAGGACAGTCTAATTTAAATGTGAGGATTATTTCTAGTTCAATATCAGACTTAAAAAAAATTGCAGGAGAAAAGAGCTTCCTCGAAGAATTATATAACATACTAGGGATAATACAGGTGAAAATGCCTAGTATAAAGGAAAGAGGGAAAGAAGATATACTCAGCTTTATGGAACATTATCTAAGAAAATATAACAGACTAGCTGAAGAAAATATTATGGGATTTACCGATGAAGCAAAAAATATATACCTTAGCTATAGATGGCCAGAAAACATAAAAGAAATAGAAGAAGCCGTAGAATATGGTGTTGTTATGTGTAAAAAAGAATACATAGATTTAGAACATATTCCATTAAATATTATTTCAAAATATCATGAGGAAAAGAAAAGAAGCTTAAAATTAACAGAGCAAGTGAAAGAGTTTGAAAAAAATGTAATTCTGAAAGAATTAGACGCAAATGGAGGTTGCTAGTTGACG
>CAYJJM010000180.1:0-1274 GCA_964370515.1 uncultured Oscillospiraceae bacterium
CTTCAAAAATTTCAACCCTATGCTCCACTCCTTGGAATTTAAGAATACCATTTTTTATATATTCAGGAGCAATGCCACTAAAGTAACACATAGCCACCGCAGCCAAAACATTTTCTAAATTATGAGTTCCCGGCAATGGTATGTCTTCAACATTGATTATAAGAATTTCTTTTCCTTTTCTATCTTTTATATATATTTTATCATCTTTAACAAAAGCACCTAAGTTTACTTGTTGCTCTTTGGAAAATTCAACTATGGTTCCCTTATGATTGAATTTTATTTTATCGGTTTCACAATCATCCAAGTTAAATATAATATAATCATCTTCACTTTGATTTTCGCCAATTCGCAATTT
This sequence comes from uncultured Oscillospiraceae bacterium, assembly GCA_964370515.1. Taxonomy (GTDB): domain Bacteria; phylum Bacillota; class Clostridia; order Peptostreptococcales; family Anaerovoracaceae; genus CAYJHC01. Next base: position 356 of record CAYJJM010000180.1, read on the forward strand.
TGCAGCGGCATATTTTTCTATAGTACCATGTCTATCTAGGTGGTCTGGCGTTATATTTAAAAGAGCTGCAACCTTAGGCTTAAACGTTTTTATTGTTTCTAGCTGAAAACTAGAGATTTCAGTCACATAAAAAGTATCTTTCTTGCTTTTGTAGGCTTCCTCAATTACGGGCATTCCTATATTCCCAACAATTCTTGTATCTTTTTGTGCAGTATTAAATATTTCCCCTACCAAAGAAGTGGTTGTTGTCTTTCCATTAGTTCCTGTGATTCCAATGAAAGTACCTTCTCCAATCATATATGCTAATTCAAGTTCTCCTATAATTTCTGCACCTTTTTCTTGCTGTGACATAACTATAGGGTTTTCAAGTGGAACTCCAGGGCTTATAACTAAAGTCTCGAATTTCTCTATTTTTTTCCCATTTGTATTAAGATAACTAGTAAGGTTATATTCCTCAATAAGAGCCTTTCCCCCATCTGATAATTCATCAAATTTACGCTCATCTTCTACTGCTACAATTTTGCCAAGCTGAATTAAACTCCTAGCTGCTGAAATTCCTGACTTTCCAAAGCCAACAACTAGGTATTTTTTATGCTTTAATTCTTTCATCTAAAAAACTCCAAATATTCCTATTATGCACATATTCAAAGTGAATAGGCAGAATACCAATACAACCGTAACTTCTTTCATTCCTGAAAGTTCAAAATGATGGTGTATCGGTGCCATTTTAAAAATTCTTTTGCCACCAGTAAGTTTGAAGTATCCCACCTGCAAACATACTGAAAGTGCCTCAATCAGGTATAACATTCCTATAATAGGCAGAATTAACGGCATTTTCATAACAAGGGCAGCAATAACTATTCCGCCTCCTAATGCCATAGAGCCTGTATCTCCCATAAAGATTTGGGCTGGATATCTA
>CAYJJM010000180.1:1284-1660 GCA_964370515.1 uncultured Oscillospiraceae bacterium
ATCTATTATAGATTAAAAATCCTAGCAATGCTCCTGCAAGGGCAATTGTGAAAACAGAAGCTGAGTCTGAATTATATATCATAGCTAGAACCGCCAAAAATATACAAACCATGCTTGTTGTTCCAGCAGCAAGCCCATCTAATCCATCTGTTAAATTTACTGCATTTACGATTGCCAGTATTGTAAATATGGCAAAAGGTATATAAAATATTCCAAAATCTATATATATCTTAGAAAAAGGAATAAAAATTTCAGTTCCAATTTGGCTAAAATATGCAATATAAACTGAAATTCCTGCCGCCAATATTCCTTGAAGTATGATTTTTTGGTAAGCTCTCAAACCTAGATTTCTTCTTTTGATTATTTTTAAATAATC
>CAYJJM010000180.1:1670-2412 GCA_964370515.1 uncultured Oscillospiraceae bacterium
ATAATCGTCTAAGAATCCTATTAGTCCAAAACCCAAGAATCCAACTGCTATTATTGCTGTATCTATTGAGATAAACCCTCCAATACCCGAAACTATAACTGTAGCAAGAATTATGGAAAGTCCTCCCATACTTGGAGTTCCTGCCTTCTTTTTGTGAGACTTTGGACCTTCTTCTCTAATATTTTGCCCTGTTTGTTTGTGCCTTAATATAGGAATTATTACTGATGTTAAAACTATTGCAGCCATAAATCCTAGCAAAGCAATAACAATTAAATTTCCATAAACCATTTTTCACCTCTATAATTTCTTTATAAATTTTCTATGATTTTTTCAAGTTTCATTCCTCTAGAACCTTTGAATAAAATCACATCTCCTTCTTCTACTAAATCTTGTAAATTCAAGAGTACTTCTTCTTTATCTATATAGTGTATTACTTTTTGCCTTGTTTCGTCAATGGTTTTATTTATATTATTCCAGCCTTCGTATGTTTTTTTTGACTCCTCTCCTATAGCAACAAGTAAATCCACACCTCTTTCTCTAGCATAATCTCCAATTTCATAATGAGAGTTTTCGGAAAATTCTCCCAACTCAAGCATGTCACCTAAAAACGCAACCTTACGTTTCCCTTCCATTGACATAAGTACATCAATCCCAGCTTTTACTGACATAGGGCTGGCATTATATGTGTCATCGATTATTTTTACTCCCTTTTTTTCTTTAATCGATAATCTCCCTTTAGTTA
>CAYJJM010000181.1:0-2346 GCA_964370515.1 uncultured Oscillospiraceae bacterium
CTTTTTATAGTAGGATTATTTTTAGTAAAAACCTTTATTGGCCTAGCCTTTGTTTTTGCTGTATTTTCTCTTTTAGTCGCTATATCTAAGGTTCCCATAGGGTATATACTTAAGGGACTTAAGCCTATATTTTTAATTATATCTTTTACATTTCTTCTTAATCTTTTTATGATTAGAGGTGAGATATTAGTTGAATTTTGGATATTTACTATCACAAGAGAGGGTGTAAGAACAGCAGTGTTTATGGCTATAAGATTAGTTCTTTTGATTATCTGTTCTTCACTTTTGACCCTTACGACAAAACCAATAGTTTTAACAGACGGAATAGAAAGTCTCCTAAAACCATACAAAAAAATTGGAGTTCCCGCTCATGAACTGGCAATGATGATGTCCATAGCCCTTAGGTTTATACCAACGCTTTTAGAAGAAACTGACAAAATAATGAAGGCACAAATGGCAAGGGGCGCAGATTTTGAAACAGGAAATATATTTAAAAGGGCCAAAAACCTAATACCCATTTTAATTCCTTTATTTATAGGTTCCTTTAGAATTGCCCAGGATATGGCAATGGCAATGGAAGCTAGATGCTATAGAGGCGGGGAAAATAGAACAAGGATGAATGGATTGACCTTCCAAAAAAAAGATGGAATTGCAGTTGCTATAATAGTGATAATATTTGGACTTATGATAGCAGAGAGGATTTGGCTAGGATGAAAATAAAAGTTATGGCAGAAGCAGCAATTATCGCTGCAATATATGCAGTGTTAACTTTAGTTTTAGCACCCATTAGTTATGGACCTTTACAGGTGAGAGTTTCAGAGGCCTTGACGGTGCTACCGGCTATAAAAACTTCTGCAATCCCAGGGTTATTTATTGGATGTGCAATTGCTAATATAATTGGACCCTATGGAGTTTACGACCTTATTATGGGGAGCATTGCAACCTTGATTGCAGCTTTTGTAACATACTTGTTCAGGAATAAAGCTAGTTTAGCTCCTTTGCCACCAGTTATAATAAATGGCATTATTATTGGTGTTATGCTACACTATATTTATGGGATTCCAAACTTACTTGCTTGCATAAGCTGGGTAATGTTCGGGCAAGCTATATCTTGTTATGGATTAGGTTATCCCCTTCTGAGGAAATTAAAAAAAGATAGGAAAATTTCAAATGCGACAAAGAAAGCTTAAAGATCTAGAAGAAAGGCTTATAGAGTATAAAGAATATTATGTTGATGAGCCGGAAGAAAAAAAAGAAAACTGGAAAAAGACAATTGAAATTAAAGGAAGCCAAATGCCAGAAAAACTTTTCCTAGAGGTTGGGGCGGGAAAAGGCAAATTTATTGGTGAAAATGCAAGGCAGAATCAAAATTATGGATATATTGGAATTGAAGGCCAGCCTAGTGTGTCCGTTGTTGCAACCAAAAAAATTAGAGAGATGGAGTTAAAAAATGTAATCTTTATAAATGGATATTTGCAAGAACCCAGCCTGTGGTTTGGAGAAGAGGAATTAGATGGTGTTTACTTAAATTTCAGTGATCCTTGGCCAAAAAAAAGACATGAAAAAAGAAGGTTGAACCATAGAAGCTATTTAAAGGCTTATGAAAAAATTATAAAAGATGGGGGCTTTATTAAAATAAAAACGGATAATGATGAATTATTTAGGTTTGGAGTTGAAGAGGCAAAGTCTATAGGAATGGAAATAGATGAGATAACAGAAGATCTTCATAATTCAAAATATATGGAAACAAATATTAAGACTGAATATGAAGAAAAATTTAGCAGCAAAGGTAAATCTATAAACTATTTAAAAATTTTAATAAAAAAATAATATACATAAACGAAAATGGTCGAACAGCAATGTAGGAATATAAAAAAGAAATAGAATTAAGTTACGCAGGATTTTTCGCAGTATACAAGGAAAGTAGTGGCAAAGTATACGTAGTACAAAGGCGCACGCAGCTTTGCAGCGTATGAGATTGGAAGTGCCGTGTACCCCATGTACACAAACGACAATCGAAGAACAGCAACACAGTAATATGCGAAAGAGACAAGTAAGAAGGAGGAAGAAAATGAGTGACTTTATAATGGCACAAAAAAACGGAAGAACAATACCAAAGGAAGATAAGATATTTGGTGCTACAAGCAGAGGAAAGGCAAGGGCTGAAGAAATAGGAAAGGAAAATGTTACTATTGCAACTATAGGCTCCCTTTTAAATGATGACGGAACCTTGGCAGTTTTGGATTCTGTAGTAAATGTTTTGCAAACGCTTTCGCCTATAGATTATGCAGACTATGCACCTATAGGTGGAACTTCGGGATTTAAAGAAGCTGTAAAAAAGGCTGC
>CAYJJM010000182.1:0-2322 GCA_964370515.1 uncultured Oscillospiraceae bacterium
GCGGCAGTTGCCCTAGAAGCATCATTAAAACTCAAAGAAATTTCTTATATCAACTCTTTTGCCATAGCTGCAGGAGAATTAAAACATGGAACCATTGCCCTAATGGAAGAAGAGGCATTAGTTTTTGCCCTTTCTACACAAGATTTCTTGCTTGAAAAAATGGTTTCAAACATTGAGGAAATCAGAGCTAGAAAGGCCTATGTTGTGGGACTTGCAAAAGAGGGTAATAAAGGAGTAGAAGAAAAATGCGATGAAATAATATATATTCCTGAATGTGCGGACGAAATCAGCCCTTTGCTTGCGGTTATACCAATGCAAATATACTCTTACTACATTGCCCTATTTAGAGGGTGCAATATTGATAAGCCAAAAAATCTGGCGAAGTCTGTAACTGTAGAGTAATAAAAACATAAAAAATACGAATAATACGCAGAAATTTACTGCGTATTTTAAATAAAGAAAAAAATTATTTAAAATTATGTGCAAATAGTAATTATATCAAGTGGAAGGAGCATAAAAAATGGAATACGATGTAAGAAATATCAAGCTGGCACCAGAAGGGCACAGAAAAATTCAATGGGTAAAAGAACATATGCCAGTGCTGTCTGGGTTAGAAGAAGAGTTAAAAAAAACCAAACCCTTTAAAGGTGTGAAGATAACACTTTCTATTCATTTGGAAGCGAAAACAGCTTATCTTTGCAAAGTCCTTGTGGCAGGAGGAGCAGAACTTAGGGCTACAGGAAGCAATGTGCTTTCCACCAAAGACGATGTTGCAGCAGCCTTGGCAGACAGTGGGATATCCATATTTGCATATTACAAAGCTACGCAGGAAGAATACCATAACCATTTGGTAAAAACTTTGGAGCATAAACCTAATATAGTAATTGATGATGGTGGAGATTTAATATCAATTCTACATCAAGAGAGAGAAGATTTAGCAACTGATGTTTGGGGTGGATGCGAAGAAACTACTACAGGAATAGTAAGACTAAAAGCCATGGATAAAGAAGGAAGCTTAAAATTTCCTATGCTTGCTGTAAATGATGCGGATTGCAAGCATCTTTTTGATAATAGATATGGAACAGGACAATCTGTATGGGATGCTATAATGCGAACTACCAATTTAATAATCGCAGGAACAAAAGTTGTTGTCGGTGGCTATGGATGGTGCAGTAAGGGAATTGCAATGAGGGCGGCAGCACTTGGAGCACAGGTGGTTGTTACAGAAATAGATCCAGTAAAGGCTATAGAAGCGAAAATGGATGGGTTTGATGTAATGAAAATGGAAGAAGCGGCACCTATTGGAGATTTTTTTGTTACAGCAACAGGCTGTGCAGATACTATAAGTGTAGAACACATGAAAAAGATGAAAAACAACGCAATATGCTGCAATGCAGGCCATTTTGATGTGGAAGTGGATATAAACGGACTTAGGGAAATTGCAAAATCCGAAGAAGAAGTAAGAGAGAATCTCACAAGGTTCAAGCTAGAAGATGGAAAAGGAATAAATATTATTTGTCAAGGAAGACTTGTGAACATAGCAGCGGCAGATGGACACCCAGCAGAGATTATGGATTTAAGTTTTGCAGTACAAGCTCTATCAGCTTTATACATACTAGAAAACAAAGGCAAGCTTCCTAATAAATTGATAAAGGTATCAACTGAAATTGATAATTTAATTGCAAAAAGAAGACTTGATGCTTGGGGAGTAAAGATAGACACATTAACAAAAGAGCAAGAAGACTATTTAAATAGTTGGAAGATAGATTAATAGAGTGTTTGCGAAAATAAAGAACTAAAGGAAAACCAGTTTCAAAAAAATATATAAGGGTATTAAAAAAATAAGCAAAAAATATTTTAACTGCTTCAAAAACAAAAAAATAAATAACTGTACAAAAATGTAGAAAGGAGCATAAATGAAAAAGATAATTATTACTATTTTGGCAACAACCCTTACCTTAGCTGCTTTAATTGGCTTATCAGGCTGTGAGTTTAAAATTGGAGAACCATTAGAACTTAAATGAGCTGGCTCATCACGAGTTGGAGGTTCCGACGATGGTTGTTAAAAAGGAATTGGCTGAAATAGCCCCTTTATAAAAAATGAACGGATAAAATTCAGTATGAGTTTTATCCGTTTTTCTGCAATCATATGTGGGGTATGAAGCTATTATACCCTAGCATAAATTTATTTCTATGTAATCATTGATTCTATTTAAAACTTTTTCTTTTCCTAGAATCTGCTGAATTCCCCAAAGGTCAGGAGATTGAGAGCGACCCATTATGGCGATTCTAATGGCTGTGCTTACATGCCCACATGACCTT
>CAYJJM010000183.1:0-780 GCA_964370515.1 uncultured Oscillospiraceae bacterium
AAAGTTTATATGGCTTTAAATATATTTCCTCACAATGAAGATATTTCAAAGCTTAAAGACTATATAGACAGCATTAAAAATGTTAAAATTGATGCTTTTATAGTTTCAGATATGGGTGTTTTTAAAATAATAAAAGAAAAAATACCAGAAACAGAAATACATATAAGCACTCAAGCAAATGTAACCAACTATGAAACGGCCATGTTTTGGAAAAGTTTGGGGGCAAGGCGAATTGTTTCTGCTAGAGAATTATCTATTGAAAACATTAAAGAAATAAAAGAAAAAGCTAATATAGAAATTGAGGCATTTGTTCAAGGAGCCATGTGTATATCATATTCAGGACGATGTCTTTTAAGTAACTTTATGATAGAAAGAGATGCCAACAAAGGGGAGTGTGCTCATCCATGTAGGTGGAAATACTCTTTGATTGAAGAACAAAGACCTGATGACATTTATCCAATAATGGAAGATAAAAGAGGAACATATATAATGAATTCAAGAGACCTTTGCTTAATAGAACATATTCCAAAACTTATTGAGGGTGGAATTGACTCATTTAAAATAGAAGGAAGAATGAAAAGTGCTTTTTATGTAGGTACTGTTGTGAGAACTTATAGAGAGGCAATAGATGCATATTATAGAGATGGAGAAAAGTACATATATGATTCCAAATGGATGGATGAAATAAAGACAGTAAGTCATAGAGAATTTACTACAGGATTTTATTTTAATAACCCGAATAATAAAGATCAGAATTATTTGACTAGTGCATATACCAGA
>CAYJJM010000183.1:790-2311 GCA_964370515.1 uncultured Oscillospiraceae bacterium
CAACTATTGAACAAAGAAACAAGATGGTGGTAGGAGAAGAAATAGAATTTATTGGGCCGCAAAATCGGTATTTCAAGCAGAAAATAGAAAAGCTAATGAATGAAGAATTTGAACCTATTGAATCTGCACCACACCCACAGCAGATTATTAAAATAAAGGTTAATGAAGAAGTTGAAACTAATTTTATGATGAGAAAGAAAATCGAAAAGAGAATGTAAATTACGCAGGATTTTTCGTTGTAGACAAGGAAGTTCTAAGCAAGGACTCATGACAAAGTATACATAGGACAAGGAACAGGCTGAGTGAGTACGCAGCTATGCAACGACGCAGCTACGCAACGACGCAACGACGCAGCTACGCAGCGCTATGCAGCGTAATAGTATACAGCGAAAAAGACAAGTAAGAAGAGAAAAGGAGAAAAAAAATGGATGGACCCGTCCCCGAAAACGGAATAGCCGTACAAATTATTTTAATTTTAATACTAACAATGATAAATGCTTTTTTTGCAGCCTCAGAAATGGCAATTGTATCTTCAAGCAAAGTAAAGATGAAAATGTATATGCAAGAAGGAAAACAAAAGGCAGAAAAAGTAATTAAAGTATTAGAGGACCCTACGAAAATATTATCTACTATTCAAATTACAATTACATTTGCCGGATTTTTGGCAAGTGCTTCTGCTGCAGTAGGTATAGCAGATGATCTAACTATATTACTTTCAGACTTTAATATCCCTTATATTAACGAAATTTCAGTAATAATTATTACGATTTTATTATCATACTTTACATTGGTTTTTGGGGAACTTTTTCCAAAAAGAATTGCATTTCAACATTCTGAAAGAATTGCAATGTCAGTAGTAGGATTTATAATTGTAATATCCAAAATACTGGCACCATTTAACTTTATCTTAACCAAATCAGTAAATTTACTTTTAATTATATTTCGTCAAAAGGACAACGACCAAAATTCTGAATATACTGAGGAAGAAGTTAAATCTATGATTGAGGCGAGTCATGAGGCAGGAGGTCTTAAAGAAGAAGAAAGAAAAATGCTTAACAGTATTTTTAAATTTGATGATACGGCTGCTTATGAAATTATGACACCTAGAACGGATGTTTTTTCTATTGATATCAACGACAATGTGGATGAATATTTGGAAGAGCTGATGCATCTTAAATTTACAAGAATTCCAGTTTATGATGATGATGCAGACAACATTATAGGTATTTTAAATATAAAAGACTTTATAATACAAGCTAGGGAGCATGGATTTGAGAATGTTGACATAAAAAAGATTTTAAGAAAACCGTTGCTTGTACCAGACGGCAAAAAGGTTGATACTCTTTTTTATGAATTACAAAAAACAAAACAGCAAATTGCTATTTTGATTGATGAATATGGTGGATTTGCAGGAATTGTAACAATGGAAGACATCATAGAAGAAATTGTGGGAGAAATTGACGACGAATATGATGATGAAGAAACAGGCATAGTAAAACTCTCAGAAAATATGTATAGATT
>CAYJJM010000184.1:0-1708 GCA_964370515.1 uncultured Oscillospiraceae bacterium
GTAATTATTGCAATTGTTACAGCATATGGCCCTAGCGCATTTGGTGATGTCGAATTATTCCCAGCAGCTCAAGCTTCAGCAGTTGCAGCGCTAGCGGGTGGAATTTCTCACTTACCAGCATTCTTTATTGGACTTGGCGTAGCGGCACTACTTTATGTGATAGGATTCTATCCAGTAATGACTCTTGGTCTAGGGGTGTATCTACCTTTCTACCTAACATTTACAGCATTTATAGGAGCAGTAATTAGATTTATACTAGATAGAGTTTGCCCTAACTTTGAAAAAACAGGAAAGGGAACAGTTATTGCTGCAGGACTTCTCGGTGGAGAAGCAATCGTAGGAGTAATTATTGCTATAATCTTGGCAGTTCAGTTTATGGTTTAACTATAGAATATCCTATAAGATAATGCTGAAAGAGGGATTGGACAAACCTAGGAATAATACGGGTTGTTTGATTAAATGTCAATTATCTACTAAATAAAAGGTGGAAAATATAATATGAAAGAAATTAAAATTACGGATATTGAAAACATAAAGATTGGGCAGGCTAGCAACTTTAAGGCAGGGACAGGTTGTACTGTCATCATATGCGAAAAAGGTGCGGGCAGTGGTGTTGATGTTAGAGGAGGAGCTCCTGCTACGAGAGAAACAGAGCTTTTAGATCCTATGAAAAATCCTATTGAAGTAAATGCCATTGTTTTGAGCGGTGGAAGTGCATTTGGACTAGACGCTTCAGCAGGAGTTATGGAATACTTGGAAGAAAAAAAAGTAGGCTTTGATGTAGGTAAAACAGTAGTCCCTATAGTTTGCGGGGCATCTGTCTTTGATCTTGCATTAGGGGATCATATGGTAAGGCCGAATAAGAAAATGGGATATGAAGCTTGCAAAAATTCCGAAAGAAATGAAGAAGTTCAAAATGGGAATTTTGGTGCAGGAACAGGAGCCTGCATAGGAAAACTACTTGGCATGGATAGAGCCATGAAAGGCGGGATAGGAACCTATGCTGTTCAAGCAGGGAAAGTAAAGGTAGGAGCTGTAGTTGTGGTAAATGCACTTGGAGATGTGTTCGACCTAGATACAGGAAAAGTCTTGGCAGGGATACTAAATGAAGATAAAGAATCTTTAGGTAGCACTGAAACTGTTATGTTTGATGAAATTGACAAAACAAGAAATGTGTTTAAAGGGAATACAACAATTGGCTGCGTTATAACTAATATCAAAACTAATAAAAGCCAAGGATGCAAACTAGCGGCCATGGCTCAAAATGGTGTTGTAAGAACTATACGCCCTATAAACACCTCAGCAGATGGAGATGCAATATTTTCTATGAATACAGGAGATGTGGATGCGGATCTAGATGCAGCAGGAACCCTAGCATCATATGTTATGGCAAAAGCAGTTAATAATGCTATAATAAACGCAAAGTCTGGATATGGGCTAAAAGGTTATGAAGACATAAAAAAATAAAAATAATCAATTAATCTTAAAGCCTAAAACTCAGAACAAATGAGGTTTTTAACAAAATTAAAAAGGAAGCTAAATTCATATAAGCTTCCTTTTTTTATTTGATATAGAGCATTCGTAAGCGTGAAACCATGATATATGAGAAATGATTCTCCATTGATGGGATAATACTGTCTATAAAGTGGATAAGATTTTTAAAGCACTATTAAATAGAATTTTTTGTCCCTTTGCAGTGGGGTGAAGT
>CAYJJM010000184.1:1718-2290 GCA_964370515.1 uncultured Oscillospiraceae bacterium
TCATTCATATTTTGTCCCAATGTTGCCTCTTGAAAATCCGTCAGATAATCAATGTATAATATTTTCTCTTGATTACAATAGTCAATTAGTAGGCTACCCAGTTCTAGTAGGCATTTATTTGCATGGGTATAGTCGATTAGGCTAGACCATTCTAATTGTGCAATTGAAGAATCTATACAGGTTGGAATCCCTATGATTGGCTTGATTTCGCAAGAAATACAATCTTCTACCATATATTTTATGTTTTCAAGAACATCAATTGGAGTAGAGTCAGTATGCATAAAATCGTTGGTTCCACACATGATATGTATATAGTCAGGCTCATAAGAGAGGGCGTCTTCAGAAAATCTAGATAAAACCTGCAAACTGGTATCACCATTTACTCCTGAGTTAATAAAAGTATACCCTGTATGATCAGCAAGTAACCAAGTCCAATTGTCACATGGATTATCAAGCCCATAGCCTTGGGTTAAACTGCTACCTATACAAACAAATTTCATAGAACCTCCTTTGTTAGAAATTATAAAAGTATATAGAATAATGTACCACAAATTTAAGTAAAATACAAAAAA
>CAYJJM010000185.1:0-2287 GCA_964370515.1 uncultured Oscillospiraceae bacterium
TTATACAAGGGATACCATTCTATTTCTATGCGTGGCTTGCTGTAATCATCGTTCCTTTAGTAATATTAGGTGTAATACCTAAACTAGGACCAATGAAAAAAGCATATGAAAGAACAGCTAGAACAGGAGAAACATATAACCCAGGAAGCAAGAAATTCAATATGCAAGAAGAAGTTCAAGAACTAGTTGAAGGAACACAAAAGAAAGGAAAAGGAAGCGTTTGGGACTTTATAATACCAATGCTAACTTTGATAGGAGCAACAATCTACTTCGGACTAGATTTGCTTCCAGGAGTAATCGTAGGAACAGTTGTAGCAACAGTTATGTATTTTGTTAGACGCAGAATTACATTCCAAGAATTCTCAGAAGCTATTATTAGCGGATTTGCTAGCATGACAATAATGTTTGCCATAATAATATCAGCATTAACACTTCAAAAAGCACTAGCAGAAATCGGCATGTCAGACTATATTGTAGATGTTGCAACACCATTTATGTCAGCAGCATTATTACCAGCAATAGCATTTGTGCTAGTAGCTATTTTATCATTTGTAACAGGAAGTTGTTGGGGAGTTCCAGCAATCACAATTCCTATCATACTACCTTTAGCAGCAGCAGTTGGGGCTGACCCAATTTTGACAGTTGGAGCAATTCTTTCATCTGCAACATTTGGAGCACATGCTTGCTTCTACTCAGATGCAACAGTACTTACTTCATCAGCAGCAGGAATTGAGAATATGGATCACGCAGTAACACAAATTCCATATGCTCTAATCGCAGGTGGATTATCAGTAGTAGGATTCTTAATTGCAGGATTTGTAATGTAGAAGAAACTAATTTGAAATTAGTAAAAGTAAAAGTAAAAATCAAAATATAAAGAGAAGATAAGGAAAAAATCATGAAAAACAAAATAGTAATTTTAGGTTCTGGAATACAAGGCAATATCGTAGCAACTGACTTGTGCGACAAAGCCTTAAGTCCAGGAGAATGGGATATCGTTGTAGCTGACTATGATTTCAAAAAGGCAGAAGAAACTGCAAAGACACTAGGAATTAAAGCTATGCAATGCGATGTTAGGGATGAAGAAAAACTTCTAGAAGTTATCAAAGGGGCAAAAGTAGTAGTTAATTGCGTACAGTACAACTGGAACATTGACATTATGGAAGCCTGCCTAAAAGTTAATGCCCACTACATAGATTTGGGAGGACTTTTCCATGTTACTAGAAAGCAGTTCGACCTAGAAGAAAAATTCAAAGAAGCAGGGCTATCTGCAATACTTGGAATGGGAAGTACACCAGGAACTATGAATGTAATGGCAGGATATGCGGCAGATCAACTAGATACAATAAGGGAAGCCCATGCAATTTGTGCTTGTGCAGACTTTACCAAAAGCAATGCTGTAATGGGAATTCCATACTCACTACTTACAGTTATGGAAGAACACACAATGGATGCTTGGATACTGACCGACGGAGAATTCAAGGCTGTTCCTGCAGGAAGTGGCAAAGAAGTTATAGCCTTCCCAGAACCAGTAGGAGAAGCAGAAGCATTCTATTGTATACACTCAGAGCCAGCACAATTTGCTAGATCTTTCAAAGATAAAGGTATAAAAGAGGCAAGCTTTAAGCTTTCCTTGCCAAAAGATTTTGAAGACAGAGTAAGTTTCTTGGCAGACTTAGGTTTAGCGACAGATGATAAACTGATAGTAGACGGACAAGAAGTGAGACCACTAAGGGTATTGGTAGAAGCTGTTAATAAGTATTTGGCAAACTATGATGATTCCCAAGACGGAGAATTAAATGATTGTGATGTTCTTAGAGCAGTTGTAAAAGGAACAAAAGACGGAGTGGAGAAAGAAATCGTTGTTGAATCAATCATTAGAACCAGTGAAAAATGGGGATTCATGGCAGGAGCCTTAGACACAGGAATACCACCTTCAATAGTAACTCAAATGTTATGCAATGGGGATATAACCAAAAGAGGAGTATTTGCAGGGGAACAAGGAATACCAGCACTTAAGTACTTTGCGGAGTTGTCAAAGAGAGAAATGCCAGTATATGCAGTGGAAAAAACACCACTATCAGGTAACGACTTTGAGCAAACCAAAGATGTAATGCACAGGCCTAAATAGTAAAAAGCCTTATTAACTAAAAAAGAATCAAACGAAAGTTTGGTTCTTTTTTTGCAAGGTAATAAGAGAAGCCAGTAAAATCTGGCTTCTCTTTAATTTTATATTGTTGTTTTGTTAAACTTAAACTTTTATTTTTTCCTAGTCACTGCATATGCG
>CAYJJM010000186.1:0-1560 GCA_964370515.1 uncultured Oscillospiraceae bacterium
CAGTTTTAAAAACAGAAGAAATGAAAGAAATCATTGTAGATGGTTTAAAATAAAAGAGTAGAAAAAGGGTGCATTAAAAGTCACCCTTTTAAATTCTATTATTTGGAGACGCATATGTCCATAAAAACCCAATATATTCGAATTGAAAAACAGAGATATTTGAATTAAAAAACAGAGATATTTGAATTGAGAGATAAAGGTTATAATAGAGAGTTTGAAGGAGAATCTAAATGACTATATTAAGATGGGAAAATCTCAGCTTTAAAAATATAATTAAATTTCCAGATTATCAACTTAAAGAGGGGTCTATGAGTTTTATATCAGGTCCTAGTGGTACGGGCAAAAGTAGCCTTTTGAAACTTCTGAACAAAACAAATCATCCCTCTTCTGGCGATATATATTTCAATGAATCTAGTATTTCAAAGATTGAAGACCACTTATTAAGAAAGGATATTTGTTTAGTAGGACAAACTCCTTTTCTATTTGACATTACTATTAGAGAGAATTTTCATAAAATATATGGACTGAAAGAAATGCAACCTTTAAGTGATGAAGAAATCATTAGCTGGTTAAGCTTGTGTTCCATAGATATTCCATTAGACAAGGTTGCAACCACTTTGTCAGGAGGGGAGAAGCAAAGGATTTTCTTGGCTATTTCAATTTCTTTTAAACCCAAAATTCTCCTTTTAGATGAACCTACCAGTGCTTTGGATTATATATCCAGCATGGAGGTAATCAGAAATATTAAGTCTTTAAAAACCACTTCTTTGATTGTTTCCCATACCAAGGAAATTGTGGATGAGTTTGCTGATGATGTGCTTTTTTTAGAAGAAAAGGGAAAGGGAAACTTCAATGGATAACATGGTTATAATTAATATTTGGCAACTTGGAATACTATATGCACTTTTATTAATTACATTACTAATTTTCAAATTTTACAAGATTAAGCAGTCCAAGCTTCTTCTAATAGGAAGCTTGCGGATGTCTGTTCAATTGATGTTAGCCGGTTTTATTCTCACATATATTCTAGGAAATCCTAAGCCAATTTTTACTATTCTTTATTTGCTTGTTATGACTATCTTTGCCATATTTATGGTGTTTTCCAGAAACAAAGGTTTATCAAAAAGATGGAAACTTTCTGTTATTTTCCCCATAAGCATATTTGGGATTTTAACCTCTTTTTTCTTTGTCGGGGTTATAGTAGGCACTAATATTTTTGACCCTAGATATGCCATACCTCTTAGTGGAATTCTCATAGGTAATATAATTACTGGAGTAAGTTTGGGAATAAAAAGTTACAGATCACTTTTGGAAAAAGAAAAACTTATGATAGAAAGTCTTTCAAATTTTGGAATCCCAGAAAAAAAGATAATCAATCCTCTAATTGGAAACGCCATAGAAATCGCCCTTTTGCCTTCTATAAATAGTATGATGAGTATGGGAATAATTAGCCTTCCAGGTATGATGACTGGACAAATATTAGCTGGCGCTTCACCCAATTTAGCTATCTTTTATCAAGTTTCCATAATATTGGCATTGTCCATAGGGACTAGCATTACT
>CAYJJM010000186.1:1570-2252 GCA_964370515.1 uncultured Oscillospiraceae bacterium
ATTAGATATTTGTTAGAAAAAGAGTAATAAAAATAACTCCTTTAATATGGAATTCGTCTTTCTCCAGCCAAAATTGTTATTTTTTCTTTATCAAAAGTTTCTAGTAACGCTACAGCATATTTTCTAGATGAGTTTGTTTCATCCCTAAATTCACCCAAAGTTATGCTGCCTTTTTCTTTGAAGTATCTTTCTATTATTTCTATTCCTTCTTTCCAAGTTTCAATCGAAACAATTTGTTTGTTTGCCAGTTTAATTATTTCCCCAGATTTTGCTAAAGCATCGATAAGTTGAATCACTAATTTTTTGTCATCATGTAGTTGGAAATAATCATCCAATGGAGAGACGTTGAATTTTTCTTTCTTGCATTTCTCTACAATTTTTTCTTTTATTTCTTCTTGCTCCTTGGTATACTGAACATTAAATTTGAAATTTGAAATTTTTCTACTTTCTTCTTTAATATAGTTTTTTTCTTTAAGCTGTTCTATAATAAGTTCGTTTACTTTTTCTATCTTGTTTTCTATGTAAATTGAAATTTTATTTTTAAATTCTTCTTTCATCATTCCCATTGAAATAGGATTTTTTTCATGATATTCATTTAAAATTTCACCAGTTTTTTCACCTATAAATTCTATAAAATCTTTGTGAATGGCAATGTCTTCACCTATATTAATCACACTTCCTT
>CAYJJM010000187.1:0-2235 GCA_964370515.1 uncultured Oscillospiraceae bacterium
TTAATTTGGATAAAAGAAAAAGTTCTTTGCAAAATCACATAAACATCATACGAAAGTTGATACTAGAAGCAAAAGGAGAAAATAGCGTGATTAAAAAACTTTTTAGATTAATATTTACAATAGTGGGTGGGCTTGTTGGATATGGAACATACCAATTGGCAGTTTCCTTAAGTGAACTTTACTTTAATGACATTTTTGAGAAATTTGGAACAACAGAAACTATTTTAATTATTGTTGCATTTATATTAGTGTTTGGTTTTTTCTTCTTTTTAATTGCACCTGTAGTTAATAAACTTTTCAAAAAAATTGGAACAAACATAGAAAAGGATTTACAGAATATATCAAACAGAGATTTGCTTGCAGGAACATTAGGCCTTGTGGCAGGTTTAATAATTGCATTTTTAACTGCACAAATATATTCACTATTTGAAATTCCATATGTTACTTCAATTTTAACAATAATAACCTATTTGGCATTAGGATATTTGGGGATTTTTGTTGCTACAAGAAAGGCTTCTGATTTGGGGCAAGATCATAATGCAAAGAAAGCGAGCCAAGGATTCTTGAAAATGCAGAAAAAAATAGAAGCGGCACCCAAAATTTTAGACACAAGTGTAATCATTGATGGAAGAATAGTTGAAATTATGAAAACAGGCTTCATTGAAGGCAATATTATTATTCCTGAATTTGTACTTATAGAACTTCAATATATTGCAGATTCTGCTGATAGTTTGAAGAGGAATAGAGGCAGAAGGGGTCTAGACATACTTAACAAGATACAAACCGACTATGGGGTTGAAATAAAAGATACAAGTAAGGAAAAAAGTATAAACGAAATTCCTGATGTGGATATCAAGCTTTTGAAATTAGCAAAAAAATTAAATGCAAAGGTTGTCACTAATGACTATAATTTAAATAAAGTAGGAACAATTCAAGGAATAGAAATTTTAAATATAAACGAACTTGCCAATACCTTGAAACCAGCCGTGCTGCCAGGAGAAGAAATGAAACTTTTCTTGGTAAAAGAGGGTAAAGAAGACAAACAAGCAGTGGCATATCTTGATGATGGAACTATGATTGTAGTAGAAAGTGGTAAAGAACATATAGGCACTACCATAGATGTAACCGTTACAAGTGTGCTGCAAACTTCAGCAGGTAGAATGATATTTGGAAAACCAACAAAATAAAAGCTTATGATTAATGAAAAACAGTGTATCGCTATAATAGCGGCAGGGGGAAAAGGAAAAAGATTAGGAGAAGAAAAGCCTAAGCAATTTCTGGAAATAGATGGTGTGCCAATAATATGTAAGAGTACAGAACCATTCTTAAATAGTCAAATAATAGATCAAGTTTACTTGGTTGTACCAGAAGGATACGAAGAGTATTCCAAAACCTGTTTTTTTGAAAATATTGAAAAAACCAAAAGTGATAAAATAAAAGAAATAATTGGTGGAGGTAAAGAAAGACAAGATTCCATATATGAGGCATTGAGATTAATAAGGCGAAGTAAAGAGTGGAATCAGGAAATAATACTAATCCATGATGGTGCCAGACCTTTTGTGACCGAAAACTTAATTGAAAGAGTAGCTCAAGAAGCAGAACAAAAAGGAGCAGTTATTCCTGTTTTGCCAATTGCTGATACCGTAAGGATGAAAAAAGAAAATTCTATTGAGGTGATCGATAGAGATAAACTGATGATAGCCCAGACTCCCCAAGGTTTTGAGGGCTCTATTTTAATTGGGGCTTACGAAAAATCAATGAAGGGGCAAACTATTTTTACAGATGATGGACAACTAGTTCAAAATGCAGGCTTTAAGCTTTACACAATAGAGGGGGAAGTTAAGAATAAAAAGATAACCTTCAAAGAAGATTGGATAGAAGCAAATAGAAGAAAAGGAAATGAAAAAAGTAATAAAGGCAACACCAAAGAAAATAGCCAAGGAAGCAATAAAGAAAATAATGGGGGAGAAAACTTGATAGATTTAGCACCAAGAGTTGGAATTGGTTACGATGTACATAAGTTGGTTGGAGGGAGAAAGCTTATACTAGGCGGCGAGAGAATCCCATTCGAAAAGGGGCTTGATGGACATTCGGATGCAGATGTTTTGACCCATGCTATTATGGATAGCCTTTTGGGAGCTACAGCTTTAGGAGATATTGGAAAACATTTTCCACCAAATGATGGAAAATACAAGGATATTTCAAGCCTAGAACTTTTGCAAAAAGTAAAAGTCC
>CAYJJM010000188.1:0-2208 GCA_964370515.1 uncultured Oscillospiraceae bacterium
AGAGAGATAATAGAATAAACTCTATTAAGGATGCTTTAGAAGACCTAAACTGTGCTAGCAAAAAAGGTCTTATTGAAAACTTTGATAGTACAATAGGCGCAGGAACAGTGCTAATGCCTTTGGGCGGAAAATTTCAACTTTCACCAGCTTTGGGAATGGCAGCAAAACTACCAATAACTAAAGGAAATACTAATACTACCACACTAATGACATATGGTTTTGATCCATATCTTTCTGAGAATAGTCCTTTTCACGGTGCATACTATGCTGTTATTGATTCTGTAACAAAAATTGTTGCCTTGGGAGGCAGATATGAAGACGCACGACTTTCTTTTCAAAACTACTTTGAAAAGCTAGGAAATAATGGAGAAAAATGGAGCAAGCCAATGGCAGCACTATTAGGAGCTTTAAAGGTTCAATTGGCTTTGGGAACTCCAGCAATAGGTGGCAAAGATAGTATGTCGGGAACCTTTAATGATATAAATGTTCCGCCTACTTTAATTTCCTTTGCAGTCGCAACTACAACTAGTGATAAGGTTGTTAGTACAGAATTCAAAAAAACAGGAAGCCATGTTGTCATTTTAGAACCAAAAAAGAAAGAAGAAAAACTTTTGGATTTAGATAGCTACAAAAAAAATATGGCAAAGGTGGCAGATCTTACAGGAGAAGGAAAAATACTAGCAGCCAACACTATATCTCATGGTGGAATATTTATGTCTGTTGCGAAAATGGCAGTAGGTAATAAAATTGGAGCACAAATAATAGGATTGTCCGAAAAAAAATTACTGTCCCCAGCTTATGGAAGCATAATTTTGGAAATAGATGGTTCTATGGATCTTGCTGAAATTTTTAAAGATGTTACATATATTCCAATCGGAAAAACAATTACAGCAGAAAATATAATTATACAACAGGGAGCAGACGAGAAAAAAATAAGCCTAAAAGAAGTAATAAAAAAATGGACGATGCCTTTAGAAAAAATATTCCCTACTAAGACAGAAGAAGAGAAAGAAAGCTTGGAAGATATTCCAGCAGTGGAAAAAACACCTTTGAAAGCAGCTATAAATGTTGCTAAGCCAAAAGTTATTATCCCGACCTTCCCAGGAACAAACTGTGAAATGGATAGCAAAAGAGCTTTTGAAGAAGCAGGAGCTCAGGCTACGATTGAGATAATTAAAAACCTAAATGAAAAATCATTAATAAGTTCTATAGAAAACCTTGCGAAAAAAATAAGTGAAAGTCAAATCATTATGATTCCAGGAGGGTTTAGTGGAGGTGATGAACCAGATGGTTCTGCAAAATTTATTACTGCAATATTTAGAAACCAGTTAATAAAAGAGGCCACTACAAATTTAATAGATAGAGGAGGGTTAATACTAGGAATATGTAACGGATTCCAAGCATTAATAAAACTAGGACTTCTTCCAGAGGGGAAAATATTAGAACAACAAGAAAATTCTCCTACATTGACTTATAATAAAATCGGGAGGCATGTGTCTTCACTAGTAAGAACTTCTATAGTAAACAATCACTCGCCATGGCTAAGATATACAGAAATAGGTGACATTCATACTATTGCTGTATCTCACGGAGAGGGAAGATTTGCTGCCGATAAAGATGCTTTAGCAAAATTAATCTCTAAAGGACAGATTGCTACAAGGTATGTGGATTTAGATGGCAAGACTTCCATGGAAACAGAAATGAATCCAAATTATTCAGTGTTAGGAATTGAAGGAATAACTTCAGAGGATGGAAGAATTTTCGGCAAGATGGGTCATTCGGAGAGAATAGGAAATAACTTATATAAGAATGTGATTGGAAACTATGACCAAAAAATATTTAAAAGCGGCGTAGATTTCTTGATGAAATAATCTTATTGTACCTAGCATTATTATAACCGCAACTAGAATATGTGGTGACAAAAGAAGGATTGATATAATGAAAAAAGGACAAATCAAGAAAAATAAATATAATAAAACAATAAGTAAAGGAGAAAAACAAAATGAAAAAAGTAGCAATTGTAATGGGAAGTAATTCTGACTATCCAGTAGTTGAAAAGTCAGTAAAAATATTAAAGAGTTTTGGAATAGAAATAGAAGTTAGAGTTATATCAGCACATAGGACACCAAAGATTGCAGAAGAATTCGCTTCTACAGCAGAAGAAAGAGGAATAGAGGTAATAATTGCTGCAGCAGGTAAGGCGGCTCA
>CAYJJM010000189.1:0-2171 GCA_964370515.1 uncultured Oscillospiraceae bacterium
GTGTTTCCCTCATACTCTTCATATATTGCCTTGGCTGTTATATGATCGTTGTTTTCTTGCTGAATCAAGAAACTTTTGGCATATTCATCTTTGTCTTTTATAACTTCCGTAAACCTAGGAAGTTTTATATATTCATCTAAAATATTTTCTTTCTTTATTTTTACAGAGGTTCCTTTAATCCAACCAATATCACTGGCTTTTATCCCACTATCTAATGCTTCTGCGATTTCAATTATTGCTTTTTCTCCCATTCCATAGACTAAAATATCTGCTTTGCTATCAAGTAAAATAGACTTTCTTATTTTATCTTCCCAATAATCGTAGTGGGAAAATCTTCTTAGGCTTGCCTCTATTCCTCCTATAATTACTGGTATTTCCTTGTATGCTTCTCTTGCCCTATTTGCATATACTATTAAGCTTCTGTCTGGGCGCTTTCCCCTCTTGCCTCCTGGAGAATAATCATCTATTTTTCTTTTATTTTTCCAAACTGAATAATTGTTCACCATAGAGTCAACATTACCCGATGTAATCAGAAACCCTAACCTAGGTCTACCAAATTCTTTAAAGTCTTCACAATTATTCCATTTTGGTTGTGGTAGAATAGCAACTTTATAGCCATATGATTCCAAAACTCTTCCAATTACGGCTGCACCAAAAGAAGGATGGTCAACATAAGCATCTCCTGTGACTAAAACAAAGTCAACTTGCTCCCATCCTTTTACTTTCATATATTTTTTATTTATTGGCAAAAAATCTTTTATCATCTTTTCCTTATTTTTAGTTAATATACATCCTTAATATCTTTATTTACTAAGCAAAATAGTATTAGTATTCTTATTGTTTTGTAACTGCCTCTGCTAAGAATTATACCTTCTATTTTTATTGTAAAATATTAATATAACCACTCTTTTCTAGCAGACAATATAGGTAGCTGTTTTCTAATGGAATCTACATAGTTTAAATCCACATTTCCAATTTCTACTTTTTCTTCCACATCTAAATCCAAAAGAATTTTTCCCCATGGATCAACCAAAGAAGAGTGAGCATAAGCTTCAAAGTGTCCATCTTTGCTTCGAGCTGGTGATACAGCTGCCACATATATTTGATTATCAACTGCCCTTGCTCTTATGGAAAGATGCCAATGTGATGGGCCAGTATTAATATTAAATGCTCCTGGTACAATAATTATTTTTGCCCCTTCTAAAGTTAGCTTTCTAAACATTTCTGGGAATCTTATATCAAAGCAAATGGCTACTGCGATTTTTCCATATTCTGTATCTATAGTTTGAATTGTTTCTCCTGGAGAAAGAGTTGTAGATTCTTTGAATGTTACTTTACCCTTTATATCTATATCAAACAAGTGGACTTTCCTATGTTTTCCAATTTCTTTTCCCTCTTTATTGAAAACATATGTTGTATTATATAATTTTTTTTCTCCTTTAATTATTTCTTTTTCTGGAATAGAACCACCAATTAAATATATGCCTTTTTCTTTGGCAATTTTTGACATAAATTCATATGTTTCTTCTCCTTCTTCTTCAGCAAATTTACCAAAAAAAATATTTGAATAAGGGCAATTCCACATTTCTGGTAAAACAACCATATTTGCCCCTTTATCTGAAGCCTCTTTAATCAATTTAATTGCTTTTTCTATGTTTTCTTCCTTTGAATTTTTTACTTCCATCTGGCAAAGGCCTATATTAAATTTACCTTCCATTTTATTTTTTCTCCTCTTTCAACACCTTTATTAAATCCATCGTTATTCTGCCTGTTAACCCCCATATAGGCACTTCGCCGTATGGATATAGCGGTGTTTCATTAATGGTTTTTCTCCATGTATACCCTTGGTTTATACCTTTGTGTTTAAAAATACTGTCTGAAACTGGCTGAGATAAAACTTCAAACTCATATAATTCAGGTTGATTTTTCCACAAGTAATCCAATGGTACAAGAAATGTCTTCTCTACTTCATCTGCATTTAATTTTAGGTTTTCGTATATATTAGGTGCAATAATCCCTACAAATGTGTACATTACAAAATTAGCGTTACCATAAAGTGTATCAAATTCGCCAATAAGTTTTATATCTTCCTCTTTGATACCTAGTTCTTCACATGTTTCTCTAACTGCGGCTTCTTTTGGGCTTTCTCCTGCTTCAATTTTTCCTCCAGG
>CAYJJM010000190.1:0-369 GCA_964370515.1 uncultured Oscillospiraceae bacterium
TATCAAATGCTTCTTCAGTTAATATGTCTTTTGGTCTAATATCTTTCTTTAATAGTTCCATTACCTGCATTCCTGCATTTTTTGCAAGTCTTATTCTTTCTGCATAAACAGCAGGAACTGTTCCATTGCCTCTCAGTGCCATACCAATGGCCTCACTTAAGCAGTTCATAGAGTTGGCAGTAAACATACCTGAACATGAACCACAACCTGGGCAGGCACTCTCTTCTACTCTTGTAAGTTCTTCTTCTGTAATTTTTCCTGCTTTTAGGCTTCCTACTGCTTCAAATATACTATTTAAATCTTTTCCATCTAGGGAAAGCATTGGCCCTCCTGAAACAAAAATACTAGGAAGATTTAATCTTGCCGCAG
>CAYJJM010000190.1:379-1869 GCA_964370515.1 uncultured Oscillospiraceae bacterium
GACTAGGGCATCAAAGCAATGTGCCTTAACCATACTTTCTGTAGTATCTGCAATTAGCTCTCTAGAGGACAGTGAATATCTCATTCCTTCATGTCCCATAGCTATACCATCACAAACTCCAATTGTGTTAAACTCCATTGGAGTTCCTCCACTCATCAAAACACCATCTTTTACTGCTCTAGCAATGGTTTGTAGATGAATATGTCCTGGCACCACCTCATTAAAGGAATTAACTATACCAATAAGCGGTCTAGCTAAAGCTTCATCTGTATACCCCATTGATTTAAGTAACCCTCTTTTAGGCGCATTTTCTATTCCTTCTACAATTTTTCTGCTGTTCATCTGTCTTCTTTCCCTTCTTTTTGCTTAATTTACATTGGCAACCTTTGAAGTTTTACATTTTATTTAATTAATAGGAGGGAGTTGCTTCTTTCTTTCTCCCTCTCAGTTGAATTTTTGTGCTTTCTTGCTTTTTTTCGTTCATCCTAGGCACAAACAGAACGTGCAAATCTAAGTGCTTTGCATATTCTGCTTTTTTTCAATCATCCTAAGCACAAATAGAGTGTACTTAGGATGATTTTATTTTTTATATTTGTATTGGTGATGATTTTTATTTGCTTTCGCTCCAACTCATTTTTTCTCTTAAAACTTTACCTACTTTTTCAACTTGCAGATTTTGTTCAGCTTCTCTCCTTGGGGCAAACATTGGTCTTCCTTTTTCGTTCTCTTCAATCCATGCCTTAGCAAAGGTTCCATCTTGGATTTCTGCCAAGATATCTTTCATTGCTTTCTTGCTTTCCTCAGTAATTACTCTATCTCCAGCAACATAGTCTCCATATTCTGCCGTATCACTAATTGAGTTTCTCATGTTCGCAAAACCACCAGCAACTACCATATCAATTATTAATTTCATTTCATGAACACACTCAAAATATGCACTTTCAGGTTGATATCCAGCTTCAACTAAAGTTTCAAATCCAGCTTTCATTAATGCAGATACTCCTCCGCAAAGTACAGCTTGCTCACCAAATAAGTCAGTTTCTGTTTCTTCTTTGAAAGTAGTTTCAAGTATTCCACCTCTACCGCCACCTACTCCTGAAGCATATGCAAGTGCTGTATCTTTTGCACTTCCTGATGCATCTTGATAAACAGCTATTAGACAAGGAACTCCTCTGCCTTCTTGATATTGGCTTCTTACTGTATGTCCAGGTCCTTTTGGTGCAATCATTATTACATCACAGTCTGTTGGTGGTACAATTTGATTATATAGAATATTAAATCCGTGTGCAAAAGCTAAAGTAGCACTTGACTTTAGGTTATCCCTTACACCCTCTTCATAAATTTTCTTCATTTTTTCGTCATTTACAAGCATCATTACAAGGTCAGCTTTCTTTGTTGCTTCTGCAGCAGTTAGAACTTCAAAACCATCAGCTTTTGCAGTTTCCGCACTCTTTGACCCTTCATAAAGTCCAATTATCACTTTCATTCCG
>CAYJJM010000190.1:1879-2136 GCA_964370515.1 uncultured Oscillospiraceae bacterium
AATTTTGTGCATGTGCATGTCCTTGAGAGCCATAACCTATTATAGCTATAGTCTTTCCTTTTAATAGTTCTTGGTTACAATCCTTGTCATAAAACATTTTACTCATTTTTTTCTACTCCTCTTTTAATAAACATAAACTTTTAAATTAAATTATTTTTTTAATTGGTACCCATAATCATACATACACCATTATACCCTTTTTGGGGATTATATGTAATTATATCTGTGATTTTATCTATTTAGGCATCTATTTCCTT
>CAYJJM010000191.1:0-2119 GCA_964370515.1 uncultured Oscillospiraceae bacterium
TGGTACTAGAATTGACCCAGCGTCAGTAATACCAATATAAACCAATATTAAAATGAAGGTTTTTTAATTAAACGAGAAATCAAACAGAATAAAATCTCCAACTGCTGGAAATTTGACAATGAATAAAGGTAGGATCTGATTTCTTTGAAAAAACAGATATAAACTCTTTCGTACCATCGCTAGGAGACAAGGAATAGAGATTGTGAAGGAGCACATCTCCTTCATAGGCCTCTTTGTAGTAATGAACCTTTAAGTTTGAGATTGAATCATGCTGCGAAAGAATATTTGATAAGAGTTTTTCATGCCAATCAATATAAACCACATTGTTGATATGTTTGTTTTGATCAATGCTTTCGGAAGTAACCAAAATATCAGTAGAAGAAATAAGATGTTCTTCTAGGGGGATATTTTGAAGAAAATTTCCATCTTGAAAGATTTCGGCTTTGTCAGTTTTATAATATGACATTATTTCTTGGCTACTTCTAGAAATTTTTCGAGAAGTAGTGTCAATTAAAACCCATTTTGAAAGAGCTTCTAATATGGTAACATCACGATTATCAGTTAAAAGAAAGCTTCTATGCGCCTGTAATTTTGTATGGGCATTAGACCAAGTGTTAACAGTAATAGAGGAGCTATCTTTTGGGATATGATTAAATTCTATATTCCAATTTATTAAGACCCATGCCAAGGAATTTTCTATAAACCAAGGTGGTGGGAATCCTAATTGGGCTGAATGATCAGTGGCACTTGTTTGCAAAGTAGAAATTAGACTTGTAATAGATGGATGACCATTAATGGAAAATGATGAATTAGATACTATATAATTTTTAGTAAACATTTTATAAAATAACCTCCAAGTGATATCGTAAATATAAAAACCATTATATATTATAGAGGAAAAAAGGGAAAATGGCAAGAAAAAGAAGAAGCGTTGAATTTGAAAGAAAAACTGAAACAATATGCCTTGAAGAGGCAAGAAGAGCAAGGCAGGAAAAAAGATTACAAGAAAAATCAAGTTCAAAATCTTTAAAAAAAGAAAAAGTGCAACCAATAACCAAACCCAATAAAAAAATGGTTTTAAATAAGAAAAAGCTTATTAGAACCTTGGTATTTTTTGTGCTTATTGTATTATTTGCAGTATACTGCTATAATCTTATAAGTGTAAAACTGGAAGAAAGAGCATTGCTAGAAGAAAATGAAAGATTGCTAGAAGAAAAAAATAGTATTGAAAAAGAAATCGAAAATGTAAACACTCCAGAATATATGGAGGAAAAGGCAAGAGAAAAGTTAAAAATGGTTATGCCAGGAGAAATAGTATTTTTAATTCCTGAGGAAGATAAGTAAAAAGATTAGATTGAAATTGGAAATATCTTTTACTAAAATGATGCACAGCCTGAGGTAGTGTATCTGAGTAAGCAAAATGATGTATAGTCTTAGCTAGTTTATCTAGGTAAAAAAATGATGTGCAATTTAGTTAGTTTATCTAGATAAGCAAAGTAATGTGCTGTTTGGGCGGTGATGAGAATAGAAAGCAAGGAATTAGTTTTAAAAGAAATAGTTATAGTAGAAGGTAAAGATGATACAGCCAGACTTAAAGAAGTAGGTGATATAAAAACCATAGAAACACATGGCTATGGCATAAGTTTTGGCAAATTTATAGAAATAGAAAAGGCATATAGAGAAGTAGGAATAATAATATTTACAGATCCGGACTATGCAGGAAATACAATAAGAAAAAGATTAAAAGAAAGATTTCCAAATGCAAAAGAAGCGTTTTTAATAAAAGAGAAAGCAAAAAAAAATAAGAATATAGGAATTGAAAATGCAAAGAAAGAAGATATAATTGAAGCACTTGAGAAAGCAGAAGCTCTTTGGGTTGCAGATAAAACATATGACATGAGAGAAGAAAGCTTAACTGAAAAAGATATGATGAATTTGGGCTTAATTGGCAAATCAGACTCAAAAGAACTAAGGACAAAAGTTGGAGATTTTTTTGGATTTGGATATGTAAATGGGAAAAAAATCTTAGAAAAAATAAATATGTATGGTATAAACAAAAAAGAAATTTCAGAAGTTTTGAATAGAGAGGAAAATAAAAATGGAAAATAGAGAAAAAAAA
>CAYJJM010000192.1:0-2113 GCA_964370515.1 uncultured Oscillospiraceae bacterium
TGGAATAATGCCTATTACTGGTATTATTGCTAGACCTAAAATGTGGACAGAAAAGCTAATAGACAATCCTTGGATTTTAGGATCTCCTACATTCGGCGGAAATCCTCTAGCTTGCTCTGCAGCTATTTCTACAATCAAATATATGCTTGAAAATGATATTCCTAAAGTTTGCGAAGAAAAAGGTAACTACATCATGGCTGGTCTTGAAAAACTTAAGGCTAAATATCCGACAGTTCTTACTACTTATAGAGGAGCTGGACTGCTTATATGTATGGAATTCCCAGAAGCAGAAGTTGGTTACAGAGTAACTAAGGGATTATTCGAAAGAAAAGTAATGGTAGCTGGTACTTTAGTTAATGCAAAAACTGTAAGAATTGAACCACCTGCAGTACTTACTTATGAAACTTTAGACATAGTTCTTGCTAAATTAGATGAAGCTCTAGCAGATGCAAAAGCAGAATTCAATCTATAATCAAGGAACATTAATAAAGTCAATAAAAAGAGACCTTAAGGTCTCTTTTTTGCTATAATAAAATTCTTTATATGACCCTTATCAATCATCATAGAAGGAATTCTTTATTTATAGCCTTTTTGATAGGCTATTTTTCTTTCCCATAAAAAATGTTGGGTATAATATTGTCTTTTAAAAAATGTTGGGTATAATATTGTCTTTACCCAACATTTGTTATAGAATTAAGTTTTTATTTTTGATACCCATTTGAGTAGAATTCTATATGTAAAAATCAATTTACTGATTTATAAAATCGCATATAGAATTTGCAATACGATTGCAACTATCTACATTATCCCAGTGCACATTATGGCTACCGCCTTCGATTTCAAAAGATTGAATGTTTGCACTGACAAATTGGTTAAGAAAGTGCTCTCTTTCTGCTTTTGTAAAAAAAGCATCTTCACTTCCCCATATGAACAATAAATCATGCTTTATGCCAGAAAGCCTTCCCTCATTATTAAATTTACTTGCATTTTCAAATACACCAACCCAAGTTTCATAAGGAAGAGAGCGAGCATTTTCAAGTATGGCAGAAGCAAAAGCCTTGTCTTCATTTGTTGTCATCGCCCAAATTTGAAGAAAATCATCAGGTAGGCTTTTTTTCTGTGCAAAGGCAGGGAGACCCTCAAAATGAACATTAACAACCTCTAAAACACCACCCTTGAGAAGCCAATCCAAAATTATATTATCTTTCATGGCAAGGCCAGAAGCAAGGAGTACGCTTTTTTCTATTTTATCTGGTATGGAAATAAGCAACTCTTGAATAACAAAAGAACCCAAAGAATTGCCGACTAGTATAAACTTATTCAAAGGCAGTTTTTCGATGAAATTTGCCATATCTTTTGCGAAAACTTCTACATTATAGTCTTTTCCTCCCTCGTTTGTCTTTGTTGACTTTCCGTGGCCTCTCAATTCTGGTACATAGCATCTATATCCAGATTTGGCTAGAATAGGAGCCAATTGAGACCAAGAATACCGACTATCTGTGGCACCATGAATCAAAACAATAGGAACACCATTAGTAGGTCCGCAAACAGTATAAGCCATAACGATTCCAGTATCAAGATTCACAAAATTTTCTTCCCAATCAAGATTTAAAGAATTTTGACCTTTTTTACTCATTGTTTCACCTTTTACCCTTTCTGCAAATAAATTATAACACTTGCATGCTTTTAAAGCAATGAAGGGCTACTTTTTTCAAATTACAACCTATTTTTTCAAATTATGAAGGGTTGCTTTTTTCAAGTTACGAAGAGCTGTTTTTTTAATTATTTTTAGGGCTGGTATTTTAAATTATTTCAAAAAAGCTCTCAAAATTATTTGCAAACAAAAGTTATTTATTAAAAAAAATCACCAAAAGGTGTATAAATTAATGCATAAATAAAGCCAAAAAGCTATTGATTTTTGTGCTTTTATAGTGTAACATATGTAATAACCAATTGGAAAAGAAAAAAATGTTTCCAAAAATATTTTTTTTCAAAAAAGCTATTGACAGAAGACCAATTATTCTATATAGTATATAAATGTGTCGACTAGAAAATATGCGGGCGCATAGCTCAGCTGGGAGAGCACCTGCCTTACAAGCAGGGGGTCATAGGT
>CAYJJM010000193.1:0-1124 GCA_964370515.1 uncultured Oscillospiraceae bacterium
AACATATATATTTATTTTCTTTCTTTAATACTTATTCTCCAAAGGCATAAAAGTTCCAGTACTAGTCGCTGCAATTTTGCCTGTTTTTTTGCTAATAGCCTTACTTTGTACCCTTGCAAGCTTCCTGCCCGGATGAATAATTTCTGTAACAAACAAATATTCATCATCTACAAATGGCCTTATATAGCTTATGCTTAATTCAACAGTTGTAATTTGTATTCCACCATAAAAAACAACCATAGTTCCTCCCATGGACAAATCAAACATAGCAGCAACTGCACCTCCGTGTAATTCATCTCTTACATTTCTTTCCCAATCTTTTGCCTTGTAACTTAAGGTTATAATTCTATTTTCCTCATCACAGCTTACTAGTTCAGGTGACAACATTCCATTTACTTTATCTCTTTGTGTTTCATTAATAGTTTTTAATAATTTTTCTGCATTTTCTCTAAGATTCATTATTTTTTCCCCTTTTCATCGCTTCTCAAGTCTATCATAAGATATGTTTAAAATCAAATTTTATCTTATATTTGACCGTGTCAAGTTACTACCACAAATTTTCGCAAATTTCAAAGTTATTGTCTCAATTGTTGTATCAAATTAACTTCACCTCCCTATTTAGCTAAAGGTGGAGTTTGCCTTGGCAATTTTCTAATTTTCTTCATTTGTTTTTTTTTTAATACAAATTTAAATATACTTGAAATTTTCTTCATATAAATATATACTAGTGGATAATAGTATATATTGGTATATATTGGTAACTACTTATGATCACATTAGTGAATTTCTAATGGGAGGTAAAATTATGAGACATGCAAGACAATTAAAAATCTTGGAGCTTATTAAACAACATGAAATTAAAAAGCAGGAAGAAATAACAGCACTACTCAAAAAAGAGGGTTTTGAAGTTACTCAAGCTACTGTTTCTAGAGATATCAAAGAGTTACAACTAATCAAAGCCCTTGGAGAAAATGGAGAATATAAATATAGTGAGCATACTAATTTGACATACCCTACATCCAATAGGTTTATTAACATATTTAAAGAAACAATTACTTCTGTAACATATGCAGAAAACATAGTTGTAATTAAGACACTATCTGGTTGTGCTTCTGCTGCAGCGG
>CAYJJM010000193.1:1134-1520 GCA_964370515.1 uncultured Oscillospiraceae bacterium
TTTGCAATTATTAAAAATATAGAAATAGACTTTACACATGGGTTTTCTACTATAACAGGTGAAACCGGTGCTGGAAAGTCTATTATTATTGAAGCACTTACTATGGCTCTTGGAGATAGAGCAGACAAAACCTTTGTTCGCACAGGCGAAAGCAAAGCAGTTATTCAAATCCTAATAGAATTAGATGGAGAAGAACATACACTTTACAGAGAAATTTCTAGCGAAGGAAAAAGCCTATGCAAAATTGATGGAGAAATTGTTACTTTGGCACATCAGAGAGAATATGCAAAAAAAGTAGCTGACATACATGGGCAATACTCCCATCAATCTTTATTAGATGAGGAAAATCACATTAACATTGTTGATTCGTTTATGGGAGATACTAT
>CAYJJM010000193.1:1582-1836 GCA_964370515.1 uncultured Oscillospiraceae bacterium
CCTTTAAAAGAAAATGTTTCTAATTATTATTCTGAATATAGTCAGTTATCCAAAGAGTACAATGCACTTCTTTCTTCAAAAAATTCTGATGAAAAAGAAAAAGAATTCATAAAATATCAACTTTCGGAAATAAATAGCATCAACCCACAAAAGGACGAGGATATACAATTAATAGAAGAAATAAAAATTGTAGAGAATAGAGAAAAAATCTTAAACATTCTAGAGTCTTCATATGATGCTTTATATCAAAAAGA
>CAYJJM010000193.1:1889-2113 GCA_964370515.1 uncultured Oscillospiraceae bacterium
CGTACCCAAAAGGATAGTATACCTTCATCAAGCGTATCCCTTGATGAATTAAACGAAAGATTTTCCCTAATTGAATCTTTAAAAAGGAAGCATGGCGGAACCCTGGAACTGGTCTTTGAATTTAAAGAAAGAGGAAATTTGCTTCTTTTAAAATCGGAGGACAAGGAAGAAATGTTAGCAACTCTTTTAAATAAAAAAAATCAGGCTGAAGAAAATCTAAATAT
>CAYJJM010000194.1:0-989 GCA_964370515.1 uncultured Oscillospiraceae bacterium
GCTACTGTTTCTTCTTTAAATATTTGTATAATAGTGGAGCCTCCATATTCAAAGAAACCTTTTTCTTCCATAAACTCTATAGAGCCAGTTTCTTTGTGATTTGAAATTTTTCCAACTAACATTGCACCTACTTCAATTTGTACCATTTTTCCAAAGGTGTTTGTTTCCATATACGATATAACTCTACTATTTTTGAAATAGTTTTTTTCGTTTCCCTTTATGGGTCTTACAGTATGAAGCATGCCTTTTATTTTTTTGCTTTTCTTTAAAATTCCATTATCTATATATACATATCTATGGTAGTCTGAAAGAGTTAATCTGTAGACTAAACAAATGCCTTTAGCAAATAATGGGTATAATTCCTTATCCTCAATAAGTTCTTCTATTGAATATGTAGCACCTTTAATTGGAATTTTTGACTTTTCGTCTATATTGTAAATTCTTAGTCTACTATCTGCAGGAGAAATTAGTTCCCCTTGCTTGGCCACAGATTCTCTTTTTTCTTTTCGTATAAAGTACTCATTAAAACTATTGAACTTTTCTAACCTGTCTTTTTCTATTATCTTTTTCTTTGACAATGAACTTTTGTAATAAATTCCAGTAAGAATAGAAAACCATCTTCTAGCAAAAATCGATTTTAAAAGAAATCTTCCCCTCTTTGTGGTATAAAGAAATTTAAGCTTTTCTTCAGATGGTGCATCTTCCTCTTTATATATTCTATCTTTTCTATCCCAATACTTTCTATTCATTAATCTATACCAAAATTATTCCAACACTCACTCCAATTGCTAGAAGGCCAAAAAATAGATAGGCCATGCCTCTTGGTTTTTTAATTTTGATTTTTAAAATATATGCAGCTGCAATTCCTAAATATATAATTACAAAACCTATTAGCGGAAATATGTTTGAGTTTATAGAGTAAAGAAGATAGTATAAAGGCAGTATTAAGGCTGAATATGTTACAGGAAGCCCCACAAAATAACCTTTCG
>CAYJJM010000194.1:999-2107 GCA_964370515.1 uncultured Oscillospiraceae bacterium
CTCTTCTGTCAGCACATTAAACCAAGCTAGCCTTATAATTCCTGCTATAACATATATAATTCCTATGAGTCCCCATTGACCTAGTAGCGAGAAACAAATGACTGTAGGTAAAGCAAGAAAGGAAAAAGCATCCACCAATGAGTCTATTTGAACTCCAAAAGCCTCTCCTCTAGGGCTTCTTTTGCATCTCCTGGCAATTACTCCATCAAATAAATCGCATATTCCTGCAATTATTAAACATATAAATGAATACTTTATTTCATCAGAAATAGCTGCCCAAATTCCCAGAGTAGCTATTGCAACTCCTATATATGTAAGTATTACCGATTTGTTATATTCGCCAATTATCAATTTATTACCTCTCTAATTTTTCTGTGTATATTTGATTTTCTTTTATTATTTCTTATACTGTTTAATTTTTTTTGTTATTTCTTAATTATTCAGTCTTTGTGTTTTATTACTATTTTTTGGTTCCATTTTTCTTTCATCACTCGCCTATTTACAATTTGACGAAACACTCTATTTTTTTATTTGACTTTATATGTGATTTGTAATTTTTCATCTTTCATCAAAGCTTTACTTTTAGTATTTTAACATGGTGTTTGAGCTAAATATTTTTTCTAATTTTAAACGTGAAAAGAAGCAAATTAACTAATATATGAGTAATTCCTCCCAATACTATGTAGACAAGAGTTTCTCCAATTGAAAGTTTTGCAACAATTCCTATTATTATAGCAACTCCTATTATAGAATCAAACTGGTCAACAAAGAAAAAAATGACACCAGTAATGCCCCTTTCTGTTTTTCCCGCTCTGATGTTTAGCCTTCTTTTTATAAAACTATTAGGAATCTCACAAATAACATAGGCAAACCCCAAGGCGATCCCTAAGATAATATTAAATATTAGCGTGTTATCATGATGGTTATAAAGCTGATTAAGAGGCTCTATATTGGAAATGTAACATATACTTCCCCATAAAAGTTGCGCTAGGCCAGTAATGACTATCATGCCTACAAAACCTATCCAAGTTTTATTTTCTCCCAAAATCGGCTTTCCATCAGTTAAAATTTTCCCGCCATCCATAGGCTTTGAATTTTTTTTATATAA
>CAYJJM010000195.1:0-2075 GCA_964370515.1 uncultured Oscillospiraceae bacterium
CTTATTATAATGATTTATCAATATACAAAAAAATATTAGCTCAAAGAAATAAATATTTAAAAGAAGAAAATTTAAATAAAGAAATGCTAGATGTGTGGGATTATAATTTATGTAAATATGGAAATAATATAATAAAAAAAAGAAAAGATTTTATAATAAAATTAAATGAGATTAGTTCCAAAATATATAATAGTATAAAAGAAAATGAAAAAATAATAAAAGAATATGATGGAAGTATAAAAGAAGATGAAGATTTCTATGAAATAACTAAAAAAAATTTAATTAAAGATATAGAAAATAGAACAACTACAAAAGGTCCTCATAAAGATGATATAAAGATTTTTATAAATGACAGAGAAATTAAAAAATTTGGCTCTCAGGGGCAACAAAGAACTATGGCTCTTGTTCTTAAATTAGCAGAAATAGAAATAATAAAAGAGGAAAAAGGAAAAAAACCAATAGTTTTATTAGATGATTTTTTATCAGAGTTAGATGAAGAAAGACAAAAACTTGTAATAAAGTATTTAAAAAATATTCAAACATTTATAACAACTACAAATATTTCAGATAAAATATCAAAAGAATTAGGAAATAATAAAAATATTTATTATATAAAAAATGGAAAGTTATTGAGAAAGGAAAGTTAGAGATGGAAAAAAAGAGGGAAATGCTAGGAAGTAGAATAGGATTTATTTTACTTTCAGCAGGCTGTGCTATAGGCATAGGAAATGTATGGAGATTTCCTTATATTACAGGAGAATATGGAGGAGGAGAGTTTGTTTTAATTTATTTGATATTTTTATTTGCTCTAGGGATACCAATTCTAGTAATGGAATTTGCTGTAGGGAGAGCTAGCAAAAGAAGTGTAATAAGGTCTTTTGAAGTTTTGGAAAAGCCAAAACAAAAATGGCATATATATGGATATTTTGCTGCAGCAGGAAATTATATTTTAATGATGTTTTATGTTGTTGTAGCAGGATGGTTTCTTTCATATTTTGTTGGAATGATAAAAGGTGATTTTAATAATCTTAATCCAGAGGAAGTTGGAAATTATTTTGGAAACCTAGTATCTGATCCAGTGGCTTTAGAAATGTGGAGGATAATTGTTGTAGCTTTGGGATTTTTTGTTTGTTCTCTGGGTTTGAGAAATGGAGTAGAAAGAATAACCAAGATAATGATGATAGGGCTACTAGCCTTAATTGTAATACTCGTTATAAGATCCCTTACCCTAGAAGGGGCTTCTGAAGGATTAAAATTCTATTTAGTTCCAGACTTTGAAAAAATGATAGAACATGGTGTTTGGGAAGTTGTATATGCAGCTTTGGGGCAGGCATTTTTCACACTCAGCATAGGAATAGGAAGCATGGCAATATTTGGAAGTTACTTATCTGATAAAAGAAAACTTACAGGGGAAGCTATAAATATAACATTATTAGACACTTCTGTTGCCTTTATGGCTGGGTTAATAATATTTCCTGCATGCTTTGCTTTTGGTGTAAATCCAGGAGAAGGAGCAGGACTAGTATTTGTAACATTACCTAATATATTTAATGAAATGCCAGGTTCTCAAATATGGGGAAGTATATTTTTCTTATTCATGGTATTTGCCGCCCTATCAACAGTAATAGCTGTATTTGAAAATATTGTATCAATTTGTATGGATAAATTTAATATAAGTAGAAAAAAAGCATGTTTGATAAATGTTTTTGTAATAATAATATTAGCGACACCAACAGTGTTAGGTTTCAATATTTTAAGTGGTTTCCAACCTTTGGGAGAAGGTACAGTGGTATTAGATTTACTAGACTTTATAGTAAGTAATAATCTACTGTGTTAGCAGATATGGTTGGGGCTGGAACAACTTTACAAAAGAAGCTAACAAAGGAATTGGAATTGATTATCCAAAATGGATAAGACCATATGTTACTTATATATTGCCTGTTCTATTTATTATAATTTTTGTGCAAGGATATTTAAGTAAATTCTTTTAATAAGTAAATTGTTTTATTAAACTTCCTGGAAGGATTGTAAAAGAATAATAAAAAAGAGTAACAAAAAGATGTCTTATAAAGACA
>CAYJJM010000196.1:0-2027 GCA_964370515.1 uncultured Oscillospiraceae bacterium
ATAGTAATCATAATCGGAGGAAAAGGCGGGGCGGTTGTAATTGCAGAGCAAATATATGACCACCAAATTAAAACAAAAGAAGTGGAGTTGCTAGGATTTGCATTCGATGATGAGAGCTTAGGCCAAGAGATTAATGGATTTCCTATTTTGTGTAAAACTTATGATGCGTATGATAAATATAAAGACGATAAGGAAGTAAAGTTTATATATCAACTATATCGGCCAGACTTAATGAAAGAGAGAATTGAACTTTTTAAAAGTTTTGGAATACCAAGAGACAGGATGTATACGTTTGTTCATCATAGTGCAACTGTATGCGCATCTGCTAAACTTGGAGAAGGTACTGTGGTATTGGCGAATTCAGTAATCAACTCTAATGCGGTAGTTGGATGTAATTGCACAATACACTCAAATGTGCTTATAGGGCATGATACATGGATAGGGAATCATAACTTCATAGCGGGGCATACTGCAGTTGGGAGTTCTAGTCGAATTGGGGACGGAAATTTTACAGGGCTAAATTGCACAATTAATAATTACATAAAAATTGGCAGTTATAATTTTGTAGGTATGGGATCTAATGTGATTAAAGGGATGAGTGATGGAAAGAAAGTTTATGGTAATCCTGCTAAAGAATTTGAATCAGAAATAAAACCTCTATGATAAAAGTAAGCTATTGTTTAAAGAAAGGTGAGATAAGCAATGAGAAAAAATGTTTGGATATTTAATCACTATTCTACAAGTATGTTAAGGCAAAAAGGAGGAAGACATTATTCGTTTTCAAAATACTTAAAGCAGAACGGTTATAACCCGACGATATTTTGCTCAAGCGTATATCATGGAAACGGCCAAGATATAGACTGCGGTAAAGATTTATATAAAGTTGACATGGATGAAAATGCTAAATTTGTGTATATAAAAACCACAAAATATAAGGGAAATGGCTTTAGTAGAATAAAGAATATGCTTAATTTTACAAGGAATCTAATGAAGGTAGCTAAGTTATATGTGAAAGATGGAGGGGAAAAGACTGATGTGATTATTTCTTCAAGTGTCCATCCTTTAACATTTGTAGCAGTTATAAAGATTGCTAAGAAATTGGGAGTACCTTGTATAGTAGAAATTAGAGATCTTTGGCCTGAAAGTATAGTGGAGTATTCAAGTAAATTAAGTAAAAAGAATATAATAATAAAACTATTATACAAAGGGGAAAAATGGATATATAAGAAGGCAGATAAAATTATATTTACTATGGAAGGTGGCAAAGATTACATCATAGAGCAAGGTTGGAATAAAGAAATTGATATAAATAAGGTATACCATATTAATAATGGTGTAGATTTAAAACAATTTGATCAAAATAAAGAAAACTTTCAAATAGAAGATGAAGATTTAGATGATGAGAATTTATTTAAAGTCGTATATGCAGGCAGTATAAGAACAGTGAATAATTTAGGAATTTTATTAGATGCGGCAAAAGAAATAGAAAACACTAAAGTGAAAATCCTTATTTGGGGAGATGGAAATGAGCTAGACCTTTTAAAAGGTAGAGTAGTAAATGAGAAAATTGGAAATGTGAAGTTTAAAGGGAGAGTAGAGAAAAAATATATACCGAATATTTTGTCTAAAGCCGATATGAATATTTTACATTATGGAGATTCAGGAATTTTTAAATATGGAACAAGCCAAAATAAAAATTTTGAATACCTAGCTAGTGGAAAACCAATATTGAATACAATAAAAATTGGTTACGATATTGTAGAAAAAAATAATGCGGGAGTTAGTTGTAAAGTTCAAAGTGCTAAAAACATTGGAGACGCTATAACAATTGTTGCAAATCTAAGGAAAGAAGAAATTCTTGAAATGAGAGAGAATGGTAGAAGAGTAGCCAAAGAATATGATTTTGCTAATTTAACAAAGAAACTTATTGAAGTAATAGAATAGTAGTAAATATAAAGGAGAAGAAGATTGCAATTTATAGACTTAAAAAAACAATATGAAAACATTAATGAAGAAATAAACCAAAG
>CAYJJM010000197.1:0-2021 GCA_964370515.1 uncultured Oscillospiraceae bacterium
TCATAATCTAATAGCCAATCCAATGCATTTATTTGTTTTATTCCATTGTGAGTTGCTATAGGATCGTCATCTAGTGTCAACAGATATTTTGCATTGTGGTTAAGTATCATTTACCCCCTCCTATTTGTGCATCCTATCACACAAAACGGAGTTTCAATATTTTTGTGAAATGTATTTCATATTTCTCCTATTTATCAAAATATTCCTTTGAGTCCTTGGGAGCTTCTTCTCTATCCGTATCAGTGTACTCTCTTTCCACCTTGGTAACTGTAATCTTGTAGCTTTCAAAAAGCTTATCTTTGCCCTCTCCTTGACTCATCCTATGCTCTGCCATAGTTCGCCACCTTGTCATAGCCTCTTCACTTTCCCACACATTCATAGATAATAGCTTTCTCTCATCTGCAAGGCTTTGGAACCTCTCTGCTGATATAAATCCATCAAAGCCACTTAGCATTGGCTTTAACATGGCCGCAAGTTCTAGGTACCTTGCCTTCCCTTCTTCTGTAGGCGTTACTTCAAATAATACTATGTATTTACTCATATTCTCTCCTTTGTTCTCGGTTTTTGGATTACTTTCATATTCGCCATTTCTGTATCGTATCCATGTCGGTATGCTTTTTCTTTAAGTTATTTTATTCAATTTTTTCTTTATCTGATTTTCATTTATTTTATTTTTTAGTCATCTAGCGTAGTGCAAGCAATTTCAAATTCTTTTTGGCTAGGTAAAGTCTTCTTTTCTTTATAAGGGAAAGATTCTTCAAACTCTATCACTTCCTCTTCAGTAACATCTAAATCCGAAGAAAAACAAGCAATTCCTCCTATATTATCAAAGGCTCCTGAATATAATGGCAAAGCCAACAGCCCAGTATAATACTTTCCATCAGCCATAGATATACTATATTTTTTCCCACCTACAAAACCATATGGCTCATAGTGATATGGGTACCCTAATGTTAAAATTCCACTAAATCCCATAGATTTTGCTTTTTCAATTGAGTGGGTAATGAGTTTTCTCCCCAAAGATTGGCGGTGATACTTGGGGGATATAAAAGCGGGTCCAAAACTAATAGTTTTAAACAGCTCTTTGTTTGGCATTTCAACATGAGAATGGGTATAAAAAATCGCCCCTTCTACAACTCCATCAACTTCAATAACAAAGCATAATTCTTTAATAACATCCTTGCTACTTCTCAGTTTATGAACCACGCAATGTTCGTGGGCACCAGGAAAATATAAGTTCCAAAATGCTTCTCTCGCAATTTCTTCTACACGCCTAAAATCCTTTTCTTCTTCATTTCTAATAATAATATTCATTTTACTTTTTCCTATTCTATTTTTTTGTTTTTATAAAAAAAATAAAGGCTATAGCATGACCTAACCAAAGGACGCCTAGCACTACAAGTCCAAAACTTGTGTTCCTCATAAAATACGCTGCAATAATAAGTAGAACTGTCACCATAGATAAAATATGAAGTTTCACTTTCAATGTCATTCCTTCTTTGTTTGTGCAACCGTTTAAATAAGTTTTATACAGCTTTGTACTTTTGAACCACGAAGTCATTTTCTTTGAAGATTTTGCAAAGAAAAAGCCTGAGACCAGCAAAAATGGCGTGGTAGGAAGCATCGGCAAAAATGCTCCTACTGCCCCAATTCCAAAGAAAATAAAACCTAAAGTCATAAATATATATCTCATTTAATCACCTTATGTGGTTTTATCAAGTTCCTGTTTTTCCAGTCATATGCTCTACATCTATAGTCACAACTATGCAGTTGTCTGTCTGGGCATCTAAATATTTCATGCCTGATTCCATAAACTTAGGTGAATATTTTTCCAGCACTTTTACAAGAACATCCTTTTTTTCCTTAGCATCTTCTACAAAACGAGCTTTTCCAAATGCTATAACACTTGTGTACATGGTGTTGAACTCTTCTGCAATGATATCATCTTTCTCCACAACACAAAAAGAAACTTTTGGATTCCTCTTTATTGCACCAACTTTATGCCCTTCACTTGCACAGTG
>CAYJJM010000198.1:0-2018 GCA_964370515.1 uncultured Oscillospiraceae bacterium
AATATTTTTAAATTATTTAATAAAAGAAACAAATATTACAGAGAGTGAAGATACAAGGAATATA
This sequence comes from uncultured Oscillospiraceae bacterium, assembly GCA_964370515.1. Classification (GTDB taxonomy): domain Bacteria; phylum Bacillota; class Clostridia; order Peptostreptococcales; family Anaerovoracaceae; genus CAYJHC01. The sequence goes on from CAYJJM010000198.1 coordinate 65, forward strand.
ACCATAGAAGATTTCAAAAAGATAAAAGGTAAGGATGTTAATGTTTATATTGATTACTGTAGACAGTACAAAGTAGAAAGTGAAGAATTTGTACACATATATGAAAACAATAATAAAACCTTATCCAGAAAAAAATCTGCCTTATCTGTAATGTTTAAACAACTTTATAGGGACGAACTTTTGGAAAAAAACATTACAGATTCTTTTGATCCTATACGAGTGCCAAAACCTCAAGAAAGAGAAATAAAAGCTCTTCAAGATGATGAGGTAATGATAATGCTAGATGCAGTTTCCACAGGTAATGGATTGACTAAGAAGGAACTTCAGTTCTGGGAAAAAACTAAGCTTAGAGACAAGGCTATTCTGATGATGTTTATTACATATGGACTGAGACTTTCCGAATTACAACAGTTAAATATATCATCTTTCAATTTTTCTAGAGGAGAATTTTTAATTTATAGAAAAAGAGGAAAAGAGTCAGTGATGCCTCTAAATAAATCTATAACAATTGTAATAAATGAATATGTCAACTTGGAAAGAAAAAAAGAAGACACTTTGGAAGAACAAGAGAAAGACGCACTTTTTTTATCCTTACAAGGGAAGCGAATGACAGAAAGACAAATCCGTGAATTAGTGAAAAAATATACAGCGATTTCTTTAAAAACATCCAAAAGCAATGGGTATAGCCCACATAAATTAAGGGCAACTGCTGCAACCAGTTTAATAGGCAGAGGAAATTCTATATATGATGTTCAAAACCTTTTGGATCATGAACAAATTACTACTACTCAATTATATGCAGCCCATAAAAAAAATGTAAAGCGGGATTTAGTAAAAGACATGGAATGGGAAATAGAAAGAAAAGAGAAGTAACCTAAAGAGGCTGTAGGCTTCATCAAAAAGAATAGACAAATGAAATCAAGGGAACCAAAGAAAGGGGAAAAATGAAAGAGGAAAAGATTTATCAACTTTTATCAAAAGAGTTTAATGTGGACAAAAAAGTTTTGAATATAATTTTAGAGGCAGAAAAAGAAGTAGTAAAGGAATTCCAAGAATTAGACAAGATAATGGAATATAATCAATATAAGATTCTAAAAGCTTTCCAAGAAACCAGGGTAAGTGATATGCATTTTGCATGGAATACTGGTTATGGATATGATGACCCAGGTAGAGAAACATTAGAAAAAGTATATTCATATATATTTAAAACGGAAGCCGCACTGGTTAGGCCAACTATTGTTAACGGAACTCACGCTTTAACACTAGCCATAGCAGGTCAACTAAGACCAGAAGACGAACTTATATATTGTACAGGAGCACCTTACGATACACTTGAAGAAGCAATCGGAATTAGAGGCGAAGGCAAAGGATCCCTCAAAGAATTTGGCATAACATATAAGCAAATTGACTTGACAGATAAAGGTGATATTAATATAAAAAAGTTAACTGAGTCAATAACAAAAAAAACAAAAATGGTTGTAATACAAAGAGCTACAGGATATGGATTTAGAAAGGCAATTTTAATTGAAGAAATCAAAAAAACCTTTCAAGCCATAAAGGATTTAGAAAAAGATATATTGTGCATGGTTGATAATTGTTATGGAGAATTTTTGGATATTGTAGAACCAACAGAAGTTGGCGCAGATATTATGGCAGGCTCATTAATAAAAAATCCAGGAGGTGGACTTGCATTAACAGGTGGATATATTGTTGGAAAAAAAGAGTTAATTGATAACTCATCATATAGGATGACATCTCCTGGCATAGGAGGAGAATGTGGCCTTACATTTGGTCAAAGCAGAAACATGTTTCAAGGGTTATTCCTGGCACCAAAGACTGTAAATGGTGCAGTAAAAGGAGCTATTTTATGTGCAAAAGTTTTTGAAAACTTAGGATTTGAAGTTTCTCCCAAAGCGTCAGAAGGAAGAAGCGACATAATTGAATCTATCAAATT
>CAYJJM010000199.1:0-1982 GCA_964370515.1 uncultured Oscillospiraceae bacterium
CCTACTCCATTAGGTTTTAAAACTCTATGCAATGCCTTAATCAGTCTTTGGGTATTATCATATGGCAAAAATGGATTGGAGAATTTAACCCCCTCTTCTTCAAATATATCGTCCATATTTTTCCCTATAACTTCAGGATAAGTCGCAACAACAGGGCAGTTATAGTGATTATTTGCCTTTATATCTTCTTGTATTTCATGGTTTATACAAGGGTAGAATATCCATTTTACTCCTGCATCTACAAGCCACTTAATATGCCCATGTACTAGCTTTGCAGGGTAGCAGGCTGTGTCTGAAGAAATAGTTTCCATTCCTTTCTCATACATTTCCTTTGTTGAAGGAGGCGATATTACTACTCTATATCCTAGCTGACTAAAGAATTTAAACCAGAAAGGATAGTTTTCATACATGTTAAGAACCCTTGGAATTCCTATTGTTCCTCTCTTTGATTCCTCATCTGTTAAAGGCTTGTATGAGAATATTTTGTTAGCTTTATATGCAAACATGTCTGGAATTAAATTACTTTCAATTTTATTTCCTGCACCTTTTTCACATCTATTCCCCGTTATATATTTTTCTTTATTTGAAAAGGTTGTTATAGTTAAAAGACATTTATTTTCACATTTTTGGCATCTTGCGTGTGTATTTACAGTAGAAAATTCTTCTAAATCATCTTTATCAAATATTGACGACTCTGTTCCTTTTACATGATTTTCCTTTGCAAGCAAAGCCGCACCGTAGGCACCCATTATTCCTGAAATATCTGGTCTTACAACTTTTTTGCCAATTACATTTTCCATACAACGAAGCACAGCTTCATTTAAGAATGTTCCACCTTGGACAACTATTTTTTCTCCAGCCTCTTCAGGGTTTCTAAGTTTAATTACTTTATATAGAGCATTCTTAATTACAGAGTATGATAGGCCTGCTGAAATATCTCCTATGGTTGCTCCTTCCTTTTGGGCTTGTTTTACTTTGGAATTCATAAATACCGTGCATCTTGTTCCTAGGTCTACAGGTGTTTTGGCAAATAATGCTTTCTTTGAAAATGTAATTGTATCCATGTTTACAGATTTTGCATAAGTTTCTAAAAATGAGCCACAACCTGATGAGCAAGCTTCGTTAAGCATTATATTATACATAGCACCGTCTTTGATTCTCATGCATTTCATATCTTGTCCGCCAATGTCCAAGATAAAATCTACACCTGGAAGAAATTCTTCAGCCGCCTTGTAATGTGCCATGGTTTCTATTTCACCATTGTCTACATTAAAAGCCGTCTTTATTAATCCTTCTCCATATCCTGTAACTGTAGATGCAACTATTTGGGCTGTATCAGGTAACAAATCATATAACTCTATTAGCATCTTTTTTACAGCTTCTATTGGTTTTCCTTCATTTCCTTGATAAAAGGAATACAAAAGATTTTTCTTATCATCTATTAATGCAGCTTTTGTAGTGGTGGAACCTGCATCAATTCCAAGAAACACATTCCCATATGCCTGTTTAATATCTTTTCTATCTATTTTATTTTGGTCGTGCCTTTTTTTAAATTTAGCATATTCCGACTCGCTGGCAAAAAGGGGATCCACAAATTTGGTTTCGCTAGCAGCTTCTCGGCTAGTTTTATCAATTGCATCAATCAATTCTTCTATCATAATTGGTTTTTGGGTTTCTGCAATAATTGCCGCTCCAATAGCCACAAAATACTTTGCATCTGGAGGAAATATAACTTGATTCTCTTCCAATTCCAATGTTTTAATAAATCTTTCTCTTAATTCCGACAAGAAGTACAGAGGTCCTCCCAAAAATGCAATATTTCCTGCTATCTTTCTACCACAAGCTAATCCGCTGATGGTTTGATTTACCACTGCTTGGAAAATTGATGCAGCCAAATTTTCTATTGCTGCCCCTTCGTTTATTAATGGCTGTATATCTGTTTTTGCAAAAACTCCACATCTTGCCGCTATGGGATATATCAT
>CAYJJM010000200.1:0-1944 GCA_964370515.1 uncultured Oscillospiraceae bacterium
TTTTTCCAACCACAACTCCTTCTATATCTTTCATTATAGCCCTTGTAGTTTCCACATTAGAACCTGACATTATCATCTTTTCACAAAATGTTTTTGTGTCGGCATCTAAATTTATATATTCTTTTAGCCATTTAATAGGGACTAGCATCTTTTCTTTCCTCCTTTTACTTGTCTTTTTCGGCGTAATTTACATTGTCTTTTTCGGTGTGATTTATGTTCGCAATTTTGCTATATGCTTTTATTTAAATTGCTCAATAAATCTCATATCATTTTCATAGAATAGTCTAATGTCCTCTACACCATATTTCAGCATAGCGATACGCTCTACCCCCATGCCAAAGGCAAAGCCAGAGTATTCCTCAGTATCAATATTTCCAACACCAAGAACATTTGGGTGAACCATTCCACAACCTAATATTTCGATCCAGCCACTACCCTTGCATATTCTGCATCCTGTTCCTCCACACTTGAAGCAAGAAACATCCATCTCTGCACTTGGTTCTGTAAAAGGGAAATGGTGTGGTCTAAAGTTTGTTTTAGTATTATTACCAAATATTTTTTTTGCCAAAGTATCCAAGGTTCCTTTAAGGTCTGCCATTGTAATCCCCTTATCTACTAGCAAGCCTTCCACTTGATGAAACATTGGTGAATGTGTAGCATCAGGAGTATCACACCTGAAACATCTTCCTGGTGCAATTATTTTAATAGGTGGTTTTTCATTTAACAGTGTTCTAATTTGAACTGAAGATGTATGTGTTCTTAAAACCACATCATCTGATATGTAAAATGTATCCGTTAAAGCCCTCGATGGATGATGCTGGGGAGAATTTAATGCGTCAAAAACATTAAATACTGTTTCCACTTGTGGACCCTCTGCAACACTAAATCCCATAGACATTAAAATTTTTGTTATTTCATCAATTGTAACTGTAATAGGGTGCCTTGACCCTATTTTGGAGTTTTTCCCCGGTTCTGTAACATCAATCTTTTCTTTTGCAAAGATTAAAGTTTCTTCCTTTGCCTTTAACTCAGCATGTTTTTCTTCAATTAGTTGGGTAACCTCTTCCCTTACCTTGTTTGCAAATTGGCCAAATTCTTTTTTTTCTTCTTTGGAAAGGCTACTCATATTTTTTAATATCCCAGTTATCTCTCCCTTTTTACCTAAGAATTCAATTCTTACATCTTCCAATTTGCTCAAAGAATCTGCCTCGCCAATTTTGTTTTTTGCACGAACGGCAATTTCATTTAATTGTTTTTGCATAATTTCCTGCCTCTTCTGTTTCTTATAAAATTAATTCAACAATCTAAATAAGATTTATACATAATAACACTTGCAGCTACCGCAACATTCAAAGACTCTATTCCTTTTTCCATAGGAATGTACACCTTTGTATCAACCTTATTTAATAGTGCTTCATCTGTTCCAGTGCTTTCATTGCTTACAATGACTGCATTTTTACCTTTATAATCTACATAATGAAAAGGAGTTCCCCCCTTTACATCTGTTCCAATGATTTTAAAATTTCTTTTTTTTAACAAACAAACTAGTTCTTTTTCGTCTTCCAAAAACAGCATAGAAACTTCTCCTACTGCTCCCATTGCTGACCTAACAACTTTCGAGCTATATGGATCAACTGTTCCTTTAAGAAAAATAAGACTATGTCCTGTTGCTTTTGCTGTTCTAAGTATAGTTCCTACATTACCAGGATCTTGAAGCCTATCTAGCACAATTATTTTTTTATTTTTTTCTAAAAAAAATTCTTTTTCTCCTAAATTATTTTTTCTTAAAATACCTAGAATTCCTTGTGGTGTTTCTGTTTCAGCCATATTTTTGAATAGCTTATTTTCAAACACCGCATAATTTATCTTTTTACTCAATAAAAATTCTTTTTGGCTTTGTGACAACTCTTCAAAGTATTGTTGAGAAAAGCCAAGAAAAATAAC
>CAYJJM010000201.1:0-962 GCA_964370515.1 uncultured Oscillospiraceae bacterium
CTATTGTTTTCTTTGACATTTTACGTCCTGTCATTTCTTTTCTCCTTTCCTAAAAATATAATGATAATTTCGTAATAGCGAAGTCAAAACCTAGCTATTCATTTGCCTAATAATACATCTTCGAGGGAAATTTTGTAATAGTCTTTGAGGACTATTTTTAGAAAATGACAAAACATACTAAAAAACGGATAAAATTCATACACATATTAAGTATCAATTTTATCCACTTTTTTATTTTTAGGCTATCTGTTTCTTGGCAGTCACTTATTGTAACTATCCTTACTTGAACGGTAGCATTTTCATTTTTTTATAGTTCCTTCACTATTTTTATCTTTTTCTTCTAGCTCCACCATGTTTTACATTAAGTCTTACAATAGCTTTGCTAATAGAAATCTTGGCTCTTTCAACATCCCTAGGGTCAAAGTCTTCTACGTGAGTTAGCATTTCTTCTGCCTCAGCTTTGTCGCTTTCAGCTCTTGCTTCATCGATTTCTTCTGCCCACAAGGCATCGTCCGTATAAATAATTATACTATCTTGCACATCAACATACCCGCCTGTTATTGCAGCGACTTTGAAGTCTTTTGCTCCTGGTTCCTGTATCCACATTTCACCTACAGCTAAAAGTTTACAAGCCCATGAATGATTTGCCATGTAACCTTCCTCGCCCTCTAAGGTTCTAACAATTACTAGTTCCACATCCCCTTTGTAAAATCTTTTAGAAGGTGTAATGATTTCTAAATTAATTGTTTTTGCCATTTTTCGCCTCTTTGTATTTTTCTATAACATCTTCAATACCTCCGCACATTAGGAAATATTGTTCTGGAATTTCGTCATGTTTTCCTTCTAGTATCTCTTTAAATCCTCTAACCGTTTCTGCCATCGGCAAGTATTTTCCAGGAACTCCCGTAAATTGTTCTGCTACTCCAAATGGTTGTGACATAAATCTTTGGATTTTTCTAGCT
>CAYJJM010000201.1:972-1937 GCA_964370515.1 uncultured Oscillospiraceae bacterium
ATTTTGTCTGTATCTGAAAGTTCGTCCATACCCAAAATTGCAATTATATCTTGAAGGTCTTTATATCTTTGCAAAACTTCCTGTACTCCCCTGGCCACATTATAATGCTCTTCACCAATTATTAATGGATCCATAATTCTTGATGTAGATTCAAGTGGGTCTACAGCTGGATAAATTCCCAATGCTGTTATGGCTCTGTTAAGAACTGTCTTTGCATCTAGGTGGGCGAATGTTGTTGCCGGTGCCGGGTCAGTTAAGTCGTCGGCAGGAACATATATTGCCTGTACAGATGTAATTGATCCTTTTTTTGTTGAAGTTATTCTTTCTTGAAGAACACCCATCTCTGTTGCTAGAGTTGGTTGATAGCCTACAGCTGATGGTACACGCCCCAAAAGTGCTGATACTTCCGAGCCTGCTTGAGTAAATCTAAATATATTGTCTATAAATAAAAGTACATCTTGCCCCTCTTCATCTCTAAAGTGTTCTGCCATTGTAAGTCCAGTTAAGGCAACTCTCATTCTTGCTCCTGGCGGTTCATTCATTTGGCCAAATACCATTGCAGTTTTATCAATTACGCCTGACTCTATCATTTCATAGTAAAGGTCGTTTCCTTCTCTGGTTCTTTCTCCTACTCCTGCAAATACAGAAAGTCCTCCGTGTTCTTTGGCTATATTTCTAATAAGTTCCTGTATTAATACTGTTTTTCCTACTCCTGCTCCTCCAAAGAGTCCTACTTTTCCCCCTCTTGTATACGGGGCAATTAGGTCAATTACTTTTATCCCTGTTTCAAAAACTTGAGTAGTAGTATCTTGCTCTTCAAAATCTGGAGCTTTTCTATGTATAGGTGACTTTTTTGCATCAGTTGGAGCTTCTTTATCATCTATAGGCTCTCCAATAACATTAAACAGCCTTCCTAAAAATAATTTTCATACAGGAACGGATAACGGTTCGCCTGTTGCTACAGC
>CAYJJM010000202.1:0-1927 GCA_964370515.1 uncultured Oscillospiraceae bacterium
AATTTGTGAGGATAATTTACTTTATCAAGCCAAGTCATATCAGCTTGAGTATAGTATTGATATTTACCTTGCAATTCTAGAGGCATAGCAATATATTCAATATTTTCCTGTTTACCCATCGAAGAAAATACAGCTCTTGCTAAATCGTTCCACGTTCTCGCTTTTCCTTGACCAACATTATATATTCCGCATACTTGTGGATTTTCTAAAAGCCAATACATAAGAGCAACAACATCTTTAATATAAACGAAATCTCTCATTTGCTCGCCATCTTTATAGTCTTTATGGTAAGAGCCAAAGAGTTTCAACTTGCCGGACTCTTCAATTTGTGAAACGGCTTTGCACACAACACTACGCATTCCATCTTTATGATATTCGTTTGGACCGTAAACATTAAAAAACTTCAAGCTTACAAGATTATTTATGTTTTGAGTTTTTATGCTCCATAAATCGAAGAGCTGTTTCGAGTAACCATACATATTTAATGGACGTAGCTGTGGAATAGTATCTATATCGCCAGTGAAACCATGTTCACCGTCTCCATAGGTTGCGGCACTACTTGCATTGATAAATCTAATGTTATTTTTTTGAGAAATAACAAATAAATCGCGTGTATAATGAAAATTATTTTCCATAAGATAATCAGCATCTTGTTCTGTGGTAGATGAACAAGCGCCTAAATGGATAACTCCTTTAACACTTTTTGAAAGACCTTTTATACGTATTTCTTGTATAAACTTATCTTTATGAATATAGTCAGTTATTTTTAAACCATTAAGGTTTTTCCATTTTTGACTAGATGATAAATTATCAACAATTATAACATCTTCTATTCCGCGCTTATTAAGTTCCCAAACGAATGCTGAACCAATAAATCCTGCACCCCCAGTTAGTATATACATATTATTATCCTTTTTAGTTATTTATTCTTTTTCAAGATATAAGTAGTTTATCTACTTATCAAATTTCTGTCTATAATTTTTTTCTGTATGATTTTATGGTAAAAGATATTATCTTTTTGCTTCAAAAAATTTTTTTAGTATTTCTGAACACTTATCTTCTAAAACTCCGCCCATAAACCAAGGTTTTGGTGATTTTAGATTTAGTTCAGCACCATCAATACAAGAACAGACTGCGCCCGCATCACGATCGTAAGCACCGAAGATTATTCCCTCTATTCTAGCTTCTCTGATTGCACCTAAGCACATAATACAAGGTTCTAAGGTAACAATAAGATAAGTTTCTAATAGTCTGAAATTTTGAACTTTTTTTGCAGCCTCACGAATTACTAGAATTTCAGCATGTGCACTAGGATCAAAATCTTTACGGCTTTTATTATGAGAACTAGCTAATATTTCACCAGATTTAGAAACAAGAATAGCTCCGACCGGTACTTCTTCTAGGAACGCAGCTTTTTCAGCTTCTTTATATGCTAATTGCATAAGGCTTTCCCAAGCATGGCCGATCGGAGGTGAAGGAACAATTGTCATTTTTTTATTAGCTTGCAAACTCTTGTCTCAACTCAAATTTTTTAATAATTTCAACTACTTCTTCAGGAGTTTCAGCAAAATGAACTAAGCCAAGTTCAATGGTATCAATATATTTTTCTTCAAGCATGCTTTTTTCAAGCCACTCAAAGAACCCTTTCCAATACTCTCTACTCATGAAGATTAATGGAAAAGGTTTGATTTTTTCTGTCTGCATAAGTACAAAAGCTTCTGATAATTCGTCAACCGTACCCATCCCACCAGGCATAACAATATAAGCTTGCGAATATTTTATAAACATAAGCTTGCGAATAAAGAAATATCTAAATCTAAGATTTATATCTATGTAATCATTAGCATTTTCTTCATGAGGCAAATCAATATGTAAGCCAATAGATAAACCATTACCAGCTTTTGCGCCTCTATTCGCAGCTTCCATT
>CAYJJM010000203.1:0-1897 GCA_964370515.1 uncultured Oscillospiraceae bacterium
TTCAATTATGTATAAAGATACTAAAATCAATATAGTGGATACCCCTGGACATGCAGACTTTTCCTCCGAGGTAGAACGAATTATAAAAACTGTAGATACGGTTATTTTGCTAGTAGATTCTAGCGAAGGGCCTATGCCCCAAACTAGATTTGTATTAAAAAAATCTTTAGAGGCAGGACTAAACCCTATTCTTCTAATAAATAAAATTGACAAAAGAGATTCTAGAATTGATGAGGTTATTGATGAAGTCTACGAATTGTTTATGGATTTAGAGGCTAATGATAATCAGCTTGATTTCCCTATTTTATATGGAATCGCAAGGCAAGGAATTGTGGTGTATGATCCAGCTGATGCAAAGGATATAAATGTTAATGTTGACCTTGAACACAAAGTAGAAAAGCATCCAGAAGGTGATCATGGAAAAAATATAATTATAAAACATGTTCCCCATTATCCTGACTATGATGATTCCTCTTTGCAACTTCAAGTTTCCTCTCTAGCATATGATGACTATATTGGTAGATTGGGTATAGGAAGAATTACCAAAGGAACCATCAAAGAAAACTCTTCTGTTACTGTTGTAAAATCAGATGGTACAGTAGAAAATAAAAAAATCAATCAGATTTTCACCTATGCAGGACTGAAGCGAGTTAATGTTTCTGAAGCAAAAAGCGGAGATATTGTTGTGATTTCTGGAATCAGTGACATTTCCATAGGTGAAACAATTTGTGATTTAAACAATCCTCTTCCTATGGAGTCTATCAAAATTGAGCCGCCTACCCTATCTATGAACTTTATTGTAAATAAATCTCCCTTTGCTGGGACTGTAGGAAAATATGTAACTTCTAGGCATATCAAAGAAAGATTAAACAAGGAACTTGAAGTTAATGTAGGTCTTGTTGTTGAGAATACTGAGTCTACGGACGCCTTTAAGGTCTCTGGTAGAGGCGAACTTCATCTTTCTATACTTATTGAAAATATGCGTAGAGAAGGATATGAACTAGCCGTTTCTAAACCAGAGGTAATTTACAAAAAAGACGAAAATGGCAAAAAATTAGAACCAATTGAAGAAGTTGTTATATCTGTTCCAGATGAATATAGCGGTAATGTTATATCCAAGCTTAATTTGAGAAAAGGAATAATGACTGAAATGTCTGGAGAAAATGGTTATTCAAAGATAGTATACAAAGCTCCTACTCGTGGTCTATTAGGCTACAGAAGCGAATTTATTAACGACACTAGAGGCGAAGGTACAATGGTAAGAAGATTTCACTCCTTTGAAGAATTTAAGGGAGAAATCCCACAAAGAACAAATGGAGTGGCAATATCTCAAGAAAATGCTACTTCTACTCCATATGCTTTATTTAATATACAAGAACGAGTTCAGCTATTTATTGAAGCAGGAACTAAGGTGTATGAAGGCATGATAATTGGAATGAATAGCAGAAATGAAGACATGGTAGTTAATCCATGTAAAGCAAAAAAAGCCACCAATATGCGTGCTTCTGGTAATGATGATGGTATTAAACTTACGCCCCCTAAGGTGTTCACCCTTGAAGAGGCGTTAGAATTTATAAACAATGATGAACTTGTAGAAGTTGTCCCTGATGACATTAGGCTTAGAAAGAAGCTTTTATCAGAAATGGATAGAAGGAGATCTAGTCGATAAAATCTTAAATTAATAACTAAATATATATTTTAAAATGCAAGCCGATATAACCCCTGAAAGAGGATTTGGCTTGCATTTAAATTTGCTTATTTTTTATTTCACCAGCAGTTTCTTGATACTCCTATCCAACCCTTCTAAGGTCAATGGGAACATATCAAAAACTTTTCCAATTTCTTCTATGGTATGGGCTCCATATGCCCATTCCCACTGCTCTTCTTTAATAGGGTT
>CAYJJM010000204.1:0-1839 GCA_964370515.1 uncultured Oscillospiraceae bacterium
CTATGATACCGATGAAAATAAAAATAAAGTACCTGTCCCAGGACAACTTTTTTATAGAGGATACGAAATTCAAGATCTTATTCAAAATTACCAATCGGAAGATAGATTTGGCTTTGAAGAAGTTTCTTTCCTACTTCTCTTTGGAGCGCTTCCAACCAAAGATGAACTTACTGAGTTCAATAGGCTCATTTCTGAAAAGAGAATCCTTCCCAAAGATTTTACAAGAGATATGATACTTACAATGCCATCCCAAAATATTATGAATAAGCTGGCTAGAACTATTCTTGCCCTTTATTCATATGACGAAAACCCAGATGACACTTCTATTACAAATATTTTGAAACAGTCAATCAACTTAATCGGAAGTTTCCCTGCTTTGGTTGCCTATGCATACCAAGCAAAGGTTTCTGCATTTGAAGATAAATCTCTAATACTTCATTCGCCTATGCCACATCTAAGTACTGCCGAAAACTTGCTTAGGATGACAAGAAACGATGGAGAGTACACTGATTTTGAAGCTAAAATTTTGGATATATGTTTAGTTCTACACGCAGAGCATGGCGGCGGAAACAACTCATCATTTACAACCCATTTGGTTTCCTCATCTGGAACGGATACATATTCTGTAATTTCTGCTGCTATTGGTTCACTAAAGGGGCCTTTGCATGGTGGTGCTAATATTTCTGTTTTGGGAATGCTGGAAGACCTTTCTAATAGGGTTCAAGATATAACAGATGCAAGCGAAGTAGATGCTTATTTGGTTAAACTTCTTAACAAAGAAGTTTATGACAAAAAAGGTTTAATATATGGTATGGGTCACGCAATCTATACAGTTTCCGATCCAAGAGCCCAGCTTCTCAAGGAAATGGCTCGAGAGCTTGCAGAGATGAAGGGTTTGGTTGACGAATTCAATTTATGTGCTTACATCGAAGAAAGGGCACCTGCACTTTATGCTCAGGTTTCTGGTACTGAAAAAGCAATGTGTGCTAATGTGGATCTTTACTCAGGTTTTGTTTATAGGGCATTAAATATACCAGACGATATTGCAACTCCTCTGTTTGCAACAGCCAGACTTTCCGGTTGGCTTGCCCACAGATTAGAGGAGATGATTGCTGGCAAAAAACTTATGCGTCCTGCATATGTTTGTGTTCAAGATCACAAAGAGTATATACCTTATAGCAAGAGAAAGGCACTTGGTACAACAAGGGCACTGAAACTTGCTCAAAAGGAAGCTAAGAGGAGAGCTACTATGGATATTAAAAACATTGCCGAAGCTTTAGCCCAAGAAGAAGCCAAGAAAAAGTAGTTTTTTAGAAATTTAAAAGAAGGTTTAAACTTAAACCTTCTTTTTTTATACAATAAAATTCTTCTTATGGTCATGTACCAACTTTCCAATCCTTGGAGTTTTAATCTGCCTTTTGGTTGTCAATACATTTACTATTTCACCATAAAAGAAACTCTTTATTTACAGATTTTTTAGACTATTCTATAGGTTTCATTGTAGGGAATAGTATTATATCTCTAATGCTAGCAGAGTCTGTGATAAGCATGATTACTCTATCTATTCCTATTCCAAGTCCACCTGTTGGTGGCAAACCAACTTCCAAAGCATTTACAAAGTCTTCGTCCATTGGATGTGCTTCGTCATCTTCTCCTTTGTCCAGTTGAGCTTGTTGTTCTTTAAATCTTTCATATTGATCAATTGGGTCGTTAAGCTCTGAAAATGCATTGGCTATTTCCCAGCAGTTTACATAGGCCTCAAACCTTCTTGTAATTCTAGGGTCTTTTGGATCTCTTTTGGAAAGAGGCGATATTTCTACTGGGTGTCCCGTAATAAAT
>CAYJJM010000205.1:0-337 GCA_964370515.1 uncultured Oscillospiraceae bacterium
AAAGCATAACAGTAGGAAGAAAACAGTTTGTCAACGACAGGACTTTGATTTGTAATTAAAATGCCTCCACAAGCCAATATTTCAAGAAAACGACGAGAAAGCATAGTGTCAGAATCATCTACAGAATTTATATTGAAAGAAACTAAATGTTTTTTATATAAATCAGCTGTTTGAGCATATGGAACAGGGTCAAAAATTGTAACATTTTCTTTCTCGGGAAACTGGAAATGAGTTGAATGAAAAAGCTCTTTTTTATGTCTGTCATATATATTTAGAGGCATATCGCTTTCCTGACATGCTTCAAAGATATTTTCCATAAAACTCTTACGTTTACTGA
>CAYJJM010000205.1:347-1834 GCA_964370515.1 uncultured Oscillospiraceae bacterium
ATCTTGATAAGCCATTGCAAGTACATCTAAGTGACAAGAGGTAGGAAGTTCTTTTTTATAAAGAGGCAAAAAATTACTATCTGCTGTGAAAACGTAGTCGCACTGTTTGGCGACATCAATAAAAGATGAAAAGAAAGGTTTATCGTCTTTGTTCCAAAAAACAGTGGGTATTGAAAAATCTTTTGCTACTTTCAGAAGATTGTAAATTATTTTTGATGGTATTTGTCTGATATATTTAGGTTGTTTGGCTACCTCATAATGCCATTCCCCTGTTACACCACGAAAAACGGACTCGACAAATACTAAGTCCGGCTTCCAGTTTTTTAGTACATCGTGGTAGTTTGAAGGAGTGAGGATTCTTATTCTACAATCAACGCTAAAAGAAAGAGTTGTAAGGTAATCTGCAACTAATGCAATTTTTAGATTTGAAAATGCACCTTTAACAGAGTTATCAGAATTATCTTCAATGATATGAGGTTGTTTATAATTAGAAAGTTCAAGAGCTTTTAGTATTCGTGCTATCACAGTTTAGACCAGCCTATAGAGAGTAAATTTTTGAAGTATGTTTATAAAAATATTCTAGGAAAACGCCCTAAATCTTTGACTTTGTTATTTCATGAGTGAAGTGTTTCCATTGCCTATTTTGCACTACATAGTCTCTACATGCAAGGCCTTTTTTTACTAATGTTTCTTGATAGTTATCTTCTGTAAAAGCTTTTTGTATTGTATGTGCTAAATCTTCAATATTTCCAGACTCAAAGAAGAAAACAAAGCTTTCATCTTTTTCATTTTTTGGAGCTTCATCACGAAACACTGGAAGATTTGGTAATATAACAGGTTTTCCAAGTGCCATAGCTTCAACAAGTTTTATAGGTGGAATTATTTTGCAGACCTCAAAAGGTTTTCTTGGAATACACACAAGTAAACAAGTTGAGAGTAGTTCTTTTGCTTTTTCTGGATTCTTTTTTCCATGGAATACTATAGCATTATCTAAAGATAGGTTCTTTGATAAAGTTTCAAGCTCCTTTTGCATAATTCCATGACCAATAATATCTAAAGTTACAGGAATGCCATTGTCACGCACTTTTTATGGCATGGAATAGAGTATCCAAACCCTCATAACCAATAAGTGAACCTGCATAAGCAAGACTGAGTGGTTTTATTGTAACATTCTGATTTGGCTTAACTTTTTCTATATCAACGCAGTTGGGTAAAAGATAGATTTTGTTTTCGTCAATATTCCAGTTTTTTATAATATACAGCTTGAGAGCTTCTGAAATAACAAAAAGTTTGTCTGCCTTTTCAGCTACAAATTTTTCAAACTGAAGACCGGCAAAATAGGAATAGGATTTTTCAAAACTTGGTTCGTAAGAAATACGGGAAAGTTCCCATAAACCTCTCATTTCATAATGAAAAGGAATACCTAACGTTCTGGCTGCAATAAGAGCGGGTAGGGCGTTCACATAGTTTGAAGCTGCATGAATAGA
>CAYJJM010000206.1:0-1819 GCA_964370515.1 uncultured Oscillospiraceae bacterium
AGCATAGTTTTTCCAGTTCCAGGTTCTCCTTTAATTAAGAGTGGCTTTTGCAAAGCTATTGCTACATTAACAGCTCCTTTTAGGCTTTCTGTTACTACATAGTTACTGCTCCCATCAAAATAATCTATTCCTTTTTTTTGCATCATATTGTTTTCTCCTTTTTATATATCACCGCTTATGTTACATTCCTAATGTCATAAAAAATTGAACCAAGACAGGCACTGCAATCGAAAGCACAACACCTACCACAAATGAATATACTGCTATGTTAGGACTTGTACTTTTTTCTATAACTGGTAATGCCACATCCATGGCAGAGGCCCCAGGTACAGCAGTTGTTTCTACATAGCCAATTTTTTTTGCAACTATAGGTATTATTATTAAGCCTAAGACTTCTCTAATTACATTGTGCATAAATGAAATCGCCCCTACCTGTTCCGAGTAGGTAGATAACATAATAGGTGCCATAGTGTACAATCCAAAGCCTGAACCTACCATCAAACTTTCATTTATTGTCAACGGAATAAATATTGCACAAGCAATCGACCCTGCTAAAGTTCCTATAATAACCGCAATTGGTATTATAAGGACTCTAAATCCCACTTTTTTAAAATTCTCAACAACAGTTCCTTCAATCCCTAGCTCTATTCCTACAAAGAAAAGAATTATGCTAAGGCCCACAACAAGCAAATCTTCTGAAATTGGCAATAATTCTTCAGGCACAATATAGTATCCCATAAGTATTCCCACAGTTACTGAGATAATAATGTTTTTAGTCATTTTTTTCTCCTTTTCTGTCTATCTTCATTAGTTTACGGGCAAATATAACTGCCAAAACACTTCCAGCCATAGCAAAAATAGCAGTTACAAATCCTACTATCCCAATGGAGCCTAATCCTTTTACCACTTCTTCATTTGCACCAAGCCTAATTCCCATAACTAGAAGAAGTAAAATCATTACCACTGTTTGAACTTTTCCAATCCAAGGAAGCTTATTATCAGACTTCTTTCTAATAAGCCCCCCTACAAAATAACCTACAACTACAACTCCTAAATACCAAGCCAATAACAACATATCTTCTTGTCTCCTTTATTGCTCAAATTTAATTAAAACAATTAGTTTATATTAGCTTGCTAATATAAATTCGCAACCTGCCATTGCAAAGCATCAGCTGTTAAAACTCTGAGCAATAATGGCAGTGCATATAATCCTATAAATAATCAAATTTAAGTTTGATTATTTAAATTTATAAAAAATCGGAACATTAATAATTACTTTCTTCATCTACAATAAATTGAAAGTCACTAATACTTTTGTCATACCTTAGAAGTATATCATTTTTTCGTATACAAAATCAAATAGAAAGTTTCTGTAAATTTTCGGTAATCTTTCGCAAAACAAAATGCGAACAAATGTTTGCTTTCTCTGTTGTTTTATGATATTATATTTTTATAAACATATGTTCACCTAATCAGGAGGTATATTATGAGCGAATTAAAAGAAAGAGAAAATAAAATTTTGACCTATATGAGGAACTATATTCAAGAAAACGGTTATCCTCCTACAGTAAGAGAAATATGTAATGGTTTAAATATCAAGGCAACCTCTACCGTACACAAAGATCTTGCTAATTTAGAAAAACAAGGCCTTATATCTAAAAACCACACAAAAAGCAGAGCTTTAAATGTAGAAGATGTTGACAGTACTATCAACCCTTCCTCTGAGAGAAATGATATTGTTGACATACCTGTTGTTGGTAGAATTGCTGCAGGAACTCCAATATTAGCAGAAGAAAACTTGGATGACACTATTCCTGTA
>CAYJJM010000207.1:0-1812 GCA_964370515.1 uncultured Oscillospiraceae bacterium
AAATTATATCAAGAAATACTACCTGATTATATGAGGAAGGTAGAAGCAGAACAAAAACTAGAGGAAAAAAAGAAAAAAATAAGAGAAGAAATAATACTTAGACAGGTTCTGTCTGAAGATGTACCAGAATTGGCCCAGGTTGAAAAAAAATGTTTCAAAGATCCTTGGAGCGAACAAATGTATAGAGAAGAAATAGTGAAAAACGAACTATCTTTATATGTTTGTGCTGAATATAAAGGAAATATTATTGGCTACGGAGGACTGTGGATAATTGGAAATGAGGGCCATATTACGAATGTGGCGGTAGACCCTCAGTATAGAAAAGGTGGAATTGGTTATGAAGTTGCAATGGAACTTATGAGAGTCAGTGAAAAAAAAGCAGGCCAAGAGTTAAACTTCACGCTGGAAGTAAGGGAAAGCAATGAAGAAGCTCAGAAATTATATGAGAAATTAAGTTTTAAGAAAGCAGGCAAAAGACCAAAATACTATGGAAAAGAAGATGCAATAATAATGTGGAGGATAAACAATAATGGATAAAAAAGGAACAATCGCATTAGGCATAGAAACCAGTTGCGATGAAACCTCTGTAGGAATAGTAGTAAATGGAAAAAAAGTTTTAGCAAATGTAATTTCATCTCAAATCGATATCCATAAGGAATATGGTGGAGTTGTACCAGAAATAGCATCGAGAAAACACCTTGAAAATATTAATTGGGTATTAGAAGAAGCATTAACAGAAGCAGGCGTATCATTAGAAGATATTGATGTGGTAGGAGTCACAAGAGGGCCAGGATTAATAGGAGCCTTGCTAATAGGTGTAACTACAGCAAAAACAATAGCCTTTGCTCTAGATAAACCACTGGTAGGTGTCCAACATATACAAGGACACTTGGCCGCAAATTATATTGAACATGAAAAACTTAAACCTCCATTTGTTGGACTTATCGTTTCGGGTGGGCATACTAACCTGGTTGTAGTAGAAGACTATTTAAAAATTCGAGAAATTGGTGGTACTAGAGATGATGCCATAGGGGAGGCATATGATAAGGTAGCTAGAGTGTTGGAATTAGGATACCCTGGGGGACCCAAAATTGATAAACTTGCAAAGGAAGGGAATGAAGAAGCGATTCATTTCAAAAGAGTTCTGATGGAAAAAAATAACTTAGACTTTAGTTTTAGTGGGACCAAGACAGGGGTCATCAATTATTTGAATAACCAGAAACAAAAAGGCTGCGATTTTTTAGAAGGAAATATACTTGGAGATGCTGGACAGCCAATTTCAAAGGCAGATGTTGCGGCAAGCTTTCAAAGAGCCATACTGGATGTTGTAATTGAAAAAAGCTTTTCTGCTTTGAAATTAGAAAAATTAAATAAGCTGGTAGTTTGCGGTGGAGTTGCAGCAAACAGTAGGCTAAGAGAACTATTAAAAGAAAAGGGGACTAAAGAAAATGTTGAAATTTATTATCCCTCTCCAATTCTGTGCACAGATAATGGTGCCATGATAGGGGCAGCAGCCTATTATGCTTATAGAGAAGGGAAAACTGATAATTTGGACATGGATGCCAATGCTTCTTTGAAAATGAAATGTTATTAAAAATAAAAATTTTAATATAGTTAAGTAGATGAAGATGAAAAGAAAATTTTTTTAATACTTAAAACCCCATAACAAAAAAACAAAAAAAAACAACAATAAAACACTGTTAAAACTTGCACAATTTTTTCTTGTGTTTTATAATAACAGTTGTAGAAGCTAGATAATACTAATTTTGCGGGAGGTAGAATATGATTTTTGATAAATTATGCGAATTAATT
>CAYJJM010000208.1:0-1798 GCA_964370515.1 uncultured Oscillospiraceae bacterium
AAGCAAGAGAATTTTAAGCAAATTTAAAGGAATTTGGGCGAATATGATATCGGCGTTACTTGGTACAGTAACTCCTTTTTGCTCTTGCTCATCTATCCCATTGTTTATGGGCTTTACAAGTGCAGGGCTTCCTATAGGTGTAACATTCAGTTTTTTGATTTCATCACCTATGGTAGACCTAGGTAGTCTAGTGCTTTTAATGAGCATTTTCGGTCCTAAAGTTGCTATTGTTTATGTAATAGTGGGACTAATTATTGCAGTAATTGGAGGAAGCATACTTGATAAATTGGGAATGGGAAAATATGTAGAAAGCTTCATATTAAATGCAGGGAGTGTAGACATTGAGTCTCCGACACTTACAAAAAAAGATAGAGCAATATTTGCTAAAGAACAGGTGAATAGTACATTCAAAAAGGTATTTCCTTATATTTTAATTGGTGTTGGAATAGGTGCTGTAATTCATAATTGGATACCACAAGATATTATTGAAAGTGTTCTTGGAAGTGATAATCCATTTGGGGTTATCCTAGCTACTCTTGTAGGAGTTCCAATGTATGCTGATATTTTTGGAACTATCCCTGTTGCAGAAGCACTACTTACAAAGGGAGCACAGTTGGGTACAATACTTTCCTTTATGATGGCTGTTACAACTCTTAGCTTACCATCTATGATTATGCTTAGAAAAGCTGTAAAGCCTAAATTATTAGGAGCATTTATAGCAATTTGTGCACTAGGAATTATTATAGTAGGCTATTTATTTAATATATTTCAATATTTACTTATATAAGAAGGGAGAAAAATTATGGGGTTTTTAAATTTTGGTAAAAAGAAAGAAGTACCATGTTGTGGTGAAGGTAATGAATCTATGGCAAAATCTGAAGAGAGAGGTTGTGGCTGCGGAGAAACAAACTCTGTAGAAGAAGAAAAAGAATTCAATGAAGATGGTGAAGAAATGACAATGTGTGATTGTGGAAATATGTGCAAAATATCAGATATTGAGGCTAAAAAATCTGGAGAAAAAAGTCTAGATGAAAAAGGTGCATGGATCAAAGTTTTAGGTCCTGGATGTAAGAAGTGCACAGAACTTGAAAAAAATGCAAAAGAAGCACTTTCTAAAATGGGCAAATCTGAAGAAATTGATCATGTAACTGATTTTGCTGAAATTGCAGCATATGGTGTAATGAATACTCCGGCATTGGTTGTAGACGGTAAAGTAGTATCATCAGGTAAGGTATTAAAAGCTGATGAAATTGTAAAAATTCTAGATAAATAAGTTAAAAAAAGTTATAAAGGAGAAGAAAAATGAGCAAGCAAAAAAATACAGGTATCGGGTTTTTCGAGAGATATTTAACTATTTGGGTAATAATTTGTATGATAATTGGCATATTGATTGGTAGATTTATTCCTGCTTTTCCAAAGTTTATGAGCAATTTTGAATACGCAAATGTAAGTATACCTATTGCAATATTAATTTGGCTTATGATTTATCCTATGATGATGAAAGTGGATTTTCAAAGTATAAAAAATGTAGGGAAAAACCCAAAAGGTTTGTTTATAACATGGATTACAAATTGGCTTATTAAACCATTTACAATGTTTGGGATAGCTTGGTTATTTTTCTTTGTTATATTTAAAGGGTTTATAACACCAGATCTTGCAACAGATTATTTGGCGGGAGCTGTACTTCTGGGGGCAGCACCTTGTACTGCAATGGTATTTGTTTGGAGCCATCTTACTAAGGGTAATCCAGCATATACAGTTGTTCAAGTGGCAACAAATGACTTGATAATTTTGGTAG
>CAYJJM010000209.1:0-1500 GCA_964370515.1 uncultured Oscillospiraceae bacterium
GTATATTTACAAGAATTGGTGGGCGCAATTAAAAGTTGTTTAAGAGCAGGAGATATTATTGGAAGAATAGGTGGAGATGAGTTTATAATATTATTTAACGAAGTTGAAAATAAAGATAATATAAAAAGTATATTAGATAGAATATTAAAAGCAGTAAATAACATTAGTGCTGAAGAAGAATATTTTGACGAAACCTCTATAAGTGCTGGAGTTGCAATTTTCCCTAAAGATGGAGAAAACTACGAATCTCTTAATCAGAAAGCTGACAATGCATTATATTTAGCAAAAAGAACCGGAAAAAATATTTATAAAATTTATAATGATTAAGTAATTGACGACTAAAGCAAAATCTGATATGATATTCTAGTATTGAATAAGTAGAGGTATCCGCTTCTCACCATAAGTATAACTAGTATGGTAAATATGAACATTTTGAATTGTATTTGTTTATGGCGGAATTTTTATTCCGCCATTTGTTATTTTCAAGGAGGAAAAAACAATTAGTAAGGAATTAATGATTAACGAAGAAATCAAAGCCGAAGAATTAAGAGTAATCGGTAGCGAAGGAGAGCAACTTGGAATTATGCCAAGAAATGAAGCTCTAGCTTTAGCAGAAGAAAAGGGATTGGATTTGATAAATATCTCACCAAATGCAAGTCCACCTGTATGCAAAATTCTTGATTATGGAAAGTATAGGTATGAAATCCAAAAGAGAGAAAAAGAATCCAAGAAAAAACAAAAGATGATTCAAGTAAAGGAGATTAGATTAAGCACTTTTATCGAAGATCACGATATTCAAGTGAAAGCAAACACTGCGTCTAAATTCTTAAAGGAGGGTGACAAAGTAAAAGTTACCTTAAGATTTAGGGGAAGAGAGAGAGATTGTACAAATAGAGGAATTGAAGTTATGAAAAAGTTTGCAGAATCTCTTGCGGAAATTGCTTCAGTTGAAAAAGAGCCAAAGATGGAAGGGCGAAGTTTAACCATGTTTTTGACACCAAAGACAAAATAAATAGCGAGCTAAATATATTTTAGGAGGAAAAGTTAATGGCAAAAAATAAAATGAAATCACACAGAGGCGCATGTAAAAGATTTAAA
Source organism: uncultured Oscillospiraceae bacterium (assembly GCA_964370515.1). Lineage (GTDB taxonomy): Bacteria > Bacillota > Clostridia > Peptostreptococcales > Anaerovoracaceae > CAYJHC01. The sequence continues at coordinate 1,099 of CAYJJM010000209.1, forward strand.
ATTACAGGCTCAGGAAAAGTAAAAAGAAATAAGGCATACAAAAGTCATATTCTTACTAAGAAATCCGCTAAAAGAAAAAGAGGTCTAAGAAAGGCAATAACATTATCTTCAGCTGACCTAAAAAGAATCAAAGCAGTTTTAAGTAAGTAGAAAGAAGAGGTAAGAAACGATGGCAAGAGTAAAAAAAGGATTAAACGCACATAAAAGACACAAAAAAATATTAAAATTAGCTAAAGGCTTTTATGGAAGTAAAAGCAAAGTTTTTAGAGCGGCTAACCCAGCTGTAATGAGAGCTTTAAAAACTGCTTACATAGGTAGAAAAAATAAAAAGAGAGATTTCAGAAAACTTTGGATTGCTAGAATTAATGCTGCAGCAAGATTGAATGATATTTCATATAGCAG
>CAYJJM010000209.1:1510-1779 GCA_964370515.1 uncultured Oscillospiraceae bacterium
ATAAAACTAAAAAGGGGAAGTAGGAATGAATAATACGGAAGAAAAAAAAACTATTGAAAAAAAAGAAAAAAAGTCTACTGATATATCACCCCAAAAACAACCTTATAAGAAAAATAAAAAAGCAATAGTAGCTATATTTGGAATAATAATAGTTGCTATTGCTGTTCTTTTTTGGATGTTCTTTTTTGGAAACGATATAAATAGAGTGAATTATGATACGGCAGGCTACATCAATCTTGGAAATTATGAAGGATTAGAAGTTGCAGAAA
>CAYJJM010000210.1:0-1763 GCA_964370515.1 uncultured Oscillospiraceae bacterium
AAATACTTTTTCCCTGCTATAAAATTTTTCTGCAACTTTTTTAATTTCTTCTTCTTGTTTTAAAATTTCCTCTATTTTTTCAGGTACATTTTTAAGTTCTTCAATAATTTTTTTGTAGTAGTCTTCGCTTAGTTTGCCTAAGGCTTTACCCATATAAAGGCTTATTAAATACATACATAATAATTGTGTTGTATATGCCTTTGTTGAGGCAACTGCTATTTCAGGCCCTGCCCATGTATAGAATACATCGTCTGACTCCCTAGCCACTGAGCTTCCTACCACATTTACTATGGATAAAACTCTTGCTCCTTTTCTTTTCGCCTCACGAAGAGCTGCCAAAGTATCTAAGGTTTCTCCTGATTGGCTTATGGCAATAAATAAGGTTTTATCATCAACTAAAGGATCTCTATATCTAAACTCTGAAGCAACATCTATTTCCACAGGAATTCCTGCCATTTTTTCTATTGAATATTTACCAATAAGCCCAGCATGGTATGCTGTACCGCAAGCCACGATGTATACTTTGCTTATTTTTTTTATTTCTTCAGCCGTTAGACTTATTCCATCTAAATTTATTTCCCCATCGTCTGAAAGTCTCTGATTAAGAGTTTCATAAATTCCCTTTGGTTGCTCATGGATTTCTTTTAGCATAAAGTGTTCAAATCCGCCTTTTTCTGCCGCATCAACATCCCAATCTATGTGCTTTATTTCATGGGTTATTTTTTCTCCCTCTTCATTAAATATTTCTACATTGTCTTTGGTCAAAACCACTATCTCATCATTTTCAATAAAGTATACTTTTCTTGTATGCTTTAGAATAGCAGGAACATCAGAAGCTATATAGTTTTCTTCTTTGCCTAGACCCACTACTAATGGTGCATCTTTTCTAACAGCTATAATTTTATCCGGTTCCTCCGACGAGATAACACCTATTGCATAGGCTCCTCTCATTTTTTTTACAGCTTCTTGAATGGCTTCATAAAGATTGCCTTTGTAAAGAATACCTATTAATTGGGCAATTACTTCCGTGTCTGTTTCTGATTTAAATATAACATCATATTCAGAAATAAGCCATTCTTTAATTTCAGAATAATTTTCGATTATTCCATTATGTATTACTGCTACTTTTCCATCTTCCGACATATGAGGGTGGGAATTTATTTGAGATGGTGCACCATGCGTTGCCCATCTAGTATGACCTATGCCTATTTTTCCATCAAATTTTTCGTTTTCTATTTTTTCGCTTAACTTGTTTAAGCCTCCAACTTCCTTCCTTAAGATCAATTCTCCCTGAGATACTACTGCAATCCCAGAAGAATCATATCCTCTATATTCTAAACTTGCTAGGCCTTCCATAATTATTTCTCTAGCCCTTGCTTTACTCCCAATATAGCCAACTATACCACACATCGTATTCTCCTCTTCCCCAAATATTTTACTATTTGGTATATATGTTTTCCTCTTAGCTTTATTTAAAATATTTCAACTTAATTTGAATATTTTTTTTCAATAACTTCTGCTATAGCTTTTGCCATTTTTTCTATAAGCGCCTTGTCTTCTCCTTCAATCATAACTCTTGTCACAGGTTCGGTTCCCGAAGGTCTTATTAAAACTCTTCCTCTATTGGCTAGCTTTTCTTCCGTTTCAAGAATCATAGCTTTTATTTCTTCATCTTTTTCGATTTTTTTCTTGTTATCATTTGCCACTTTGGCATTTACCAGAACTTGCGGATATATATTTATTTCATCTGCAAGCTGAGAAAA
>CAYJJM010000211.1:0-1398 GCA_964370515.1 uncultured Oscillospiraceae bacterium
ACCTTTGTCATTATCAAATATTCTTTTGTAGTCTTGTGCTGGTTCCATAGGCATAATGGTGTTTTCATCTACAAAACATAGAATAGATGCCTCAATTCCATCTAAGTATTCTTCTACAACAACCTTTTCTCCCGCTTCTCCAAAAACCTTATCTGCCATAATTTGATTAATAGCAAGAATCGCATCCTTTTCTGTTTCTGCAATAACTACACCTTTTCCTGCAGCAAGGCCATCAGCCTTAATAACCATAGGATATCCATATATTCCTACATCATTTAATAAAGCATCTCTATCTGTATATTCCTTATATCCTGCTGTAGGAATATTGTGTTTTGCGAGGAAAGCTTTTGTAAAAGCCTTACTGGCCTCAAGTCTGGCACAAGATTTATTAGGGCCAAAGACTTTTATACCTTTTTCTTCAAGCCTATCAACAATTCCCATAGCAAGGGGAACTTCAGGGCCAATTATAACAAGATCAGCTTTTAAATTTTGACTTAATATAACTATTCCATCTATGTCTTCAGCACTTACATTGTGACAGGTTGCAATTTGAGAAATTCCCCCATTGCCTGGTGCGCAATGAAGTTTTGCCTCGCTGTTATTTTCTTTTATTTTCCACAGTATAGCGTGTTCTCTGCCACCACTACCTACTACTAGTATATTCACTTATTTCCTCCTAAAATTATTATTAAAATATAATTTCAAATTTTTAATCATAAAATATATTCTTATAGTTAATATAAACACAGCACGATGGCTCCCGTTGCCTCGATTTTACTTCACATATCTGTAATTCCAAAGTAGTACTTACTAATTGTTAATGAGTATTAATGGCATAGTATATAACTTTTTATGCCTCATATTAATGATAAAAATGTCTAAATCCACTAAATACCATTGCAATTCCTAGTTCATTTGCTTTGTCTATTGATTCTTGATCTCTCATAGATCCACCAGGTTGAATGATGGCCTTTATTCCAGCCTGTGCTGCCGCTTCTACACAGTCGCTAAATGGAAAGAAAGCATCGGATGCCATTACTGCTCCTGTTATTTGGAAATTTGCTTGTTTAATACAATTTTCCACTGCCCAAATTCTATTTGTCTGTCCTGGTCCTACTGCTATTGTTGCCCCATTTTTTACAAATACTATTCCGTTTGATTTTGTGTGCTTTACTACCTTCATGGCCATTTCCAAGTCCTTCATTTCTTGTTCAGTTGGCTTTATTTTAGTAACACAATTTAATTTACTTTTATCAATAAGCACATCATCAGCATCTTGAACAAGTATGCCGCCACTTACCTTTTTTAGATCCAGTCTTTTTTTATCTGGTTTTCCTAAAATATTATTTAACTGAAGAAGCCTAATATTGGCTTTTTGTGTAAGAATCTCCAGTGCTT
>CAYJJM010000211.1:1408-1744 GCA_964370515.1 uncultured Oscillospiraceae bacterium
AAATCTGGAGCAATTAGAATTTCAACAAATATTTTATTTATTTCTTCAGCAGTTGCCTTATCTACAGTTCTATTAGCACTAACAATTCCACCAAAAATTGAGATTGGATCACAATCATGGGCTTTTCTATAGGCCTCTACTAAGGTTTCCGCAGATGCGACACCACAGGGATTAGCATGCTTTACTGCTACAATTGTAGGCTCTTCAAATTCTTTTAATGTTTCTAGAGCCCCATTTGTATCATTAATATTGTTGTAAGAAAGTTCCTTTCCATGAATTTGAACTGCATTTACGAGAGCACCATCATAGGACTTTATTTCTTTGTAGTATGTTGCC
>CAYJJM010000212.1:0-669 GCA_964370515.1 uncultured Oscillospiraceae bacterium
AGAAGCATTAGGGAAAAAGTTATACATTTGGGGTATTAAATCTACAACTAAAGCCCATGAAGGATTATATGTTTATGACACAGTGCAAAGACTTTATGATAGCCAATTTGGTGAAGGGGATGTGGCGGATATAAGCCATTATATTAAGCTAGGTAAACTAGGAGAAGCCTTTACTTCGGAAGAACAAGTGGTTTTATTGATAGATGAAATAGATAAGGCAGACTTAGAGTTTCCCAATGACTTACTATGGGAACTTGACAAGATGGAGTTTTATGTAAATGAAACCAAAGAAACTATAAAAACAAAACATAGGCCAATTGTAATAATCACATCAAATGCAGAGAAAGAGTTGCCAGATGCTTTTCTTAGAAGATGCATATTCCACTATATTGAATTCCCAACAATTGACAAAATGAGAGAAATAATTAATGTCCACTTTGATAATATAGAAGAAAACCTTTGTCAAAAAGCTTTGGATGCTTTTTATGAAATTAGAAACATGGATGATTTACAGAAAAAGCCTAGTACATCAGAACTTTTGGACTGGCTACAGGCGTTGATAATAAGTCGTGTGGATGTAGAATAAATAGGAAAGGCTATACCTTTTACAGGAGTTTTACTAAAGAAAAATCAAGATATTGAAGTAATGGAAGAAATTAAAGAAAAGGG
>CAYJJM010000212.1:679-1739 GCA_964370515.1 uncultured Oscillospiraceae bacterium
TAGAAGATGGTAGGTAAATGAATAATGTTTTTAGAGTTTTTTTACCTATTAAGGGCGAGGGGGCTAAAAGTTTCAATAAATGAGTGGATGATTTTGATAGAGGCATTGGATAAGGGATTTGCAAATTCAAGCCTTACAGGGTTTTATAATCTATGTAAAAGCCTTCTTATAATTCATGAAGCGGACTATGATAAACTTGATATGGTTTTTTCTGAATATTTTTGTGGAATTGAGACGCCAGAAGACTTGCCAGAAGAATTTTGGAAATGGCTACATACTGACCCAAAAACTAGAGATATAAATGATACCAAGCTGGACAAAAGATTTGAAATGGAACTTGCTGAGCTTATAGAAATGTTTGAACAAAGAAAAGAAGAACAAAAAGAAAGGCATGACGGAGGTAGTTATTGGATTGGAACTGGTGGAACATCTAAAATGGGACATGGAGGCTATAATAACCAAGGAATTAGGGTAGGGGGTCAAGGAAGGCATAGATCCGCTGTACAAATTGCAGGAGAGCGGCATTTTAAAGATTTTAGGGAAGATGAAATCCTTAACCTAAGGCAATTTCAAATGGCTTTTAGAAAACTCAGACAATATTCTGCAAGAGTCGATACTGCCAAAACAGAACTGGACATAGATGGAACAATTTCTGCAACCTCAGACAATGGAGGACTTCTTGAAATTATATATGAAAAACCAAGGAAAAATACGGTAAAACTGCTATTGTTAATTGACTCTGATGGCTCTATGCTTAGGTTTAGCTCTCTTTGTAACACTCTATTTCAAGCTGTAGATAAATCTACTCACCTTAGGGATTTAAAGGTATATTATTTTCATTACTGTATTTATGAACATTTATATACAACGCCTTATTGCAAAAGAGGAGATTGGATAGATACAAAATGGGTTTTAAATAACATAGATAGCGATTATAAGGTTATTTTTGTAGGAGATGCAGCAATGGCTCCATCTGAACTTTACAGAAAGGGTGGAAACTCATATATAGGATTGTATAATGAGGAACCCGGTATTGTATGGTTAAACAAATTTGAAAAAA
>CAYJJM010000213.1:0-1731 GCA_964370515.1 uncultured Oscillospiraceae bacterium
AACTGGTGGAAATGCTCAGATTTCAGGGGTTGAAGTTATTGGTAAAACGGGGACTACAGATAGCAGTACTGATATATGGTTCTGCGGACTTACCCCTCAATATGCAGCTGCTGTTTGGATTGGTGCCGACATAAACATACCGTTAACTAGCACAAGTTATATGGCAGCAGGGCTTTGGAGTGAAATACTAGAAAAAGCCATTGAAGGAGTCTCTGGAAGTTATCCAGCAAGACCTAGTAATGTTGTTTCCTCAGGCGGTGAATATTTCATTTCTGGAACTCAAGGAGGAACAACTAAGCCTGGCCCAGAAAAAGATTTGTGTATGGATTCAGGGTATGTAGCTACTCCTCTGTGTACTAATGTGGAAACATTTATCTTGGAAGAAGATGATGCTTTTGGAGATTTTTACTGCTACTTACATAACAACGGAACCTTCTTGCCAATACCTCCAGGGTTTTCTATTCCTGGTTTACCTGAGCCTGAGCCTGATCCAGAAGATCCTGATCCAGAAGATCCTGATCCACCTGTAACACCTTAGCTAGGATGTTTTGTGTGAAATAAGGTGTGGCAAAGATTCAAAAGAAAAGATATGATTCATAAATTCAAAAAACTGCATTAACATAAAATTGTTAGTGCAGTTTTTTTGTTGGTTAAAGAGTTCGTTTCAAAGTTTGTATAAAACTCTGGGACACATATAATATTTGACCTTGCTTTATTTCTTTGCTTGCTTTGCATATTTCTTTACTTATTTTTTTGTTTAGTTTCTTTGCTTGTTGTCTCATTTCATATTTTCATGGTTTCACGCTTACTCCATATCCATCTCATATATCAAAATGCTTAATACATTGAGTGATGCTGTTTCTGTTCTTAATATTCTTTTACCCAAAGTTATTGGTGTTCCACCAACAGAAACTATTTCGTTGGCCTCTTCTTGACTAAATCCGCCTTCTGGTCCTACTATTACACCTATTTTTTCTCCAAGGCTTTCGTTTCTTGAAATTAAATCCTTGATAGTTTTTTCTCTTTCTTCTTCGTACGGAAAAACAATTGAATCCATTTCTTTTAATCTTTCGACAGCTTCCTTAAACTTTAATGGCATTACCACATTAGGTATTATGCCTCGCTTTGATTGCTTTGCTGCCGACAAAGATACAGACTTTAATCTTTCTATTTTTTTACTCTCATTGTCACTTTTGGCAACTACTGATCTTTTCATATAAACTGGTATAACTTCAAAAACTCCTAGTTCTACTGCCCTTTGAACAATGCCTTCAAGCTTTCCCTGTTTTGGGATACCCTGAAATAGATAGATTTTTTTAGGAGGCTCTCCTTCTTGTTCCTGCTTTTTGATGATTGTTCCTTCCACCTTATCTTTGGAGATAATATCTAGTCTACAAATGTATTCAAATTTTTCTCCATCTGAGATTTCCACCATTTCCCCTATTCTGAGCCTAAGAACTTTGAGAATATGGTGCACATCTTCTTCATTATTAATATAGATTTTATTATTTTCTACATTCTCTTTTTTTACAAAAAATCTATTCATCTCAACTCCTTCTAAAGGCTAATGCACACCAATCATTTTTTGCAAGATGCTTTTCTAGTTTTAACCCTTCAGTTTCTAGCGCATTAACTACTTCTTCCTTTTGCTCTATCAATATGCCTGAGACTATAAATACTCCGTCTTCTTTCATATGCGTTTTTATACTTTTGGAAAGATATATAATAAGG
>CAYJJM010000214.1:0-1657 GCA_964370515.1 uncultured Oscillospiraceae bacterium
AATTTTCTTCTGCCGATTCTGAAAAGGGATGTTGAGATATAAAACAAATTTTTTTACATTTTTCTAGAACTTGAGTTTTTAAAAAGTCTGTCATGTTTTCAAGGCCATAAATATTATCTGAAAGCATTTGCTGCTGAATTTTTCCTTCTTGCCTTACCAAATCTTCAAACAACTCGCCTGAACTATCCTCTGGTATTCCTAACTGTTCTTCGATAAAACTAATATTATTGCTTTTTATTTCTCCTATGGTATCAAACGCTGTTAAATCTAAGTCTACATATTCTTCTTGTTGAGCAAAAGAAAAAACACTGCAAGAGCCGTGTAAGTAATAGGATTTTCCGTTTCTGTTTCCTATTTCACCTAAAAGAAATGCTCCTGAAATCCCAGTGTTCTTAAATGCTTTCATTTCCCACTCGGATAAATTTTCTAAATACATTTTTCTGAAAGCACACGAATAGCATCCTATAAATTCAGCAGAAATTATTTGAAGTTCTCCACAAACCTCCTGCCATTCTTGAACGCTTTTTAATGGACTTAAATATCCAATTCTAAACTTTTGCCCTTCCCTAAGAGATGATAGATATAGTTCTAAACTATTTTCTTCTTCATTATATTTAAGAAATCGGCTTGCTCCATCTCTTCCTTCAATAACAAAAGGAAATCTGATTAAAACATCATTATTTACAGAAGACTTGTGCATTCCTTCATTTTCTGAAATGCTGTCTAAGTTTAGCATTCTTTTTATCCAGTCAACAGAGTTTTCATTTTCTATTTCTGCCAGTAAATTTCCACCAACTTCATAATTTCCAGCTACTTTGGTTATTGTATAGGGTTTGGTTAACGGCTCATGACCAATTATAGATTTTGTGTAAGCTAAAACATATTCTTCTTTTATAAATACAAGACTCACTCCGTTTTCAAGTATTTCTTTGTCATTAAAAATGAATTCTGAAGTGTGCCCTGTTTTACTTATATGCCCGACTTTTCCCCCAACAAATGATGTACTAAGTGCCTGTTCTGATAACTCTCTCATAATTTGACTTGTATCCGCCTTAGAGCCTCCAAAGAATAAGAATGCAAAGGTTCCGTTTTTCTCATTTGTTAAGTCTATTATTTTATTTGCAATTTCTAAATTTTTAAGTTCTTCCGTTGAAAATAAAAAACTTTCTATAACAGTATTATCAAGTTGAGTTATAGATATTAGAGTTCCTTCATCATAAATTTCTGCATCATAAATTATTCCAGATGTAGGTATTCCTACTATTTCAGCAAGTGGCAAAGCTTCTTTTACTCCCTTTGCAATAGCAAAAGCCTCCTCTTTATCAGAGCCTGAATAATGGATTCTAACTAGAGAATTCTCCCCTTTTCCAAATCCTACATTTTCAATTTCCACCCTTGTCTCTTCCATTGTATTGAAAAATATATTTAAAAATTTCATTTTTGATTTCGCCTTTCTTTTTAGAGATATTTTTTCATATTCATTCTATCACTTATTCACTGCATTAACAAGACATTTTCAAAAGACCTTTTATCATTTGAAAACAATTTAGAAAACAGCATCTTTATTTAGCTGAATTTTTCGACAAGTATACAGTATTTCTAAAAAATAAATTAATTATATATTGCTATATTCCCATGTAATAATATATAATATGCG
>CAYJJM010000215.1:0-1637 GCA_964370515.1 uncultured Oscillospiraceae bacterium
GGAAGGATATTATATGCAAATCATTAAAAAAAGTAAACCTAGAACTGCTGAAGAAAGTTCCTCTTTGTCTGCCAAAGTTTCTAATATAATTCAACAAGTATTAAAAGATGGAGATGAAGCCATATTGAAATTTAACAAGGAGTTTGAAAAAAATAATAGGGAGAAATTTTTAGTTTCTTCTGATGAAATCGCTTCTGCTTATAAACAGCTTTCAAAAGAAGAAATAGATGATATTAGAACTGCCGCTCAAAATATTACTGCTTTTGCAGTAGCACAAAGAAAATGTTTGCAAGATTTAGATAACTTTGAAACAGTTAACGGTGCCACTCTAGGGCATAGGGTAATTCCTATTGAGTCTGCAGGCTGCTATATTCCAGGAGGAAGCTATCCTCTATATTCCTCTGCCCTGATGTTAATAATTCCTGCAAAGGTTGCAGGCGTAAAAAGAATCGTGGCAATTTCTCCTTCTATGAAAAATTGCCACAAAATTCATCCTAAGACTTTAGTTGCAATGGATATTGCAGGAGCTGATGAAATTTACACCCTTGGAGGAGCACACGGAATAGGAGCTCTTGCCCATGGTACTAAGCAGATAAAGCCTGTAAATATAATTGTAGGACCTGGAAACCAATATGTAGCAGAAGCAAAGAAGCAATGCTATGGTAAGGTGGGTATCGATTTTGTAGCAGGGCCTAGTGAGGTTCTAATTATTGCCGATCACACTGGTGACCCAAAAATAATTGCAGCAGATATTTTGGCACAATCTGAGCATGACATATTAGCCAAAGGAATTCTAGTAACCACTTCCAAAGACCTTGCCTTAGCAACCATAGATGAAGTTGAAAGGCAGTTAAAAGAGTTAAAAACAAAAGATATTGCACAAAAATCTTGGGAAGATTATGGAGAAGTTATTTTGACTGATAATCTTGCCGACGCAGTAGGAATAAGCAATTCCTATGCTCCTGAACATCTGGAAGTAATTGTCGAAAATCCTGATGCAATTCTAGATGAACTCACTAACTATGGTTCACTGTTCATATCACAAGAAACAGGAGAAGTGTTTGGAGACTATGTTTCTGGCCCAAATCATACATTGCCAACTATGGAAGCTGCTCGATACACTGGTGGTCTTTGGGTAGGAACATTTTTAAAAGTTTGTGCTTATCAAAAAATGACCCAAGAAGCAGCAAATAATCTAGCTCCTTTGACAGCTAGATTAGCAGAGGGCGAAAATCTAGACGGACATAAGCGTGCCGCTTTGGTTAGGCTTTCAGAAAACAAAAGATAATTTGAGTACTTTTTACTCAGAGATTATAATATCTACTCAGGAACTATAAAGTCTATTGCTTTTGGTAATATTCTAAAGTGTAGTTCTCCGCTGGCCTGAATAATTTCTCCATCAACACCAAGTCTAAATTCTGAGTGCTTATATGGTTTTATAACAATAAAAGTGGATTGCATATATGTGATGGTTTTTTCAATATTTTCCACTTGCATATGCGTGCCTGCCATATATTTAGGAGCCAGATTAAGAAAAGCTCCCCTGCTTACATTTTTCACAATGTTGACATCCATTTTTCCATCATTAGGTCTTGCAAATGGTGCACCTTTCATTCCTCCACCAAGAAAACATCCAT
>CAYJJM010000216.1:0-1630 GCA_964370515.1 uncultured Oscillospiraceae bacterium
AACTGTTACTTCGCAATGGCAGATAGCGAATTTATATTAGCAAGCTAATATAAATTATATTTTATTATCCCAATTATGTCAAAATATATTTGGATTTTGCCACAATATATATTTGGATTTTGCCACAAAATATATTTGGCTTTTGCCTTACAAATTAATTCAAATAGTGTATAATATTAATTAGTAAAATAGTTTTTAATGGAGGATTCAATGAAATATCAAAGTACCAGAGGAAGTAAAAATAAGTTATCAAGTGCCCAAGCTATAATAAAGGGCATTGCCGAAGACAAAGGTCTTTATGTGCCAGAGTCTATGCCAGTTTTACCTATTCCAATCAATGAGTTTGTGGGCAAATCCTATCAAGAAGTTGCCTTTATTATACTGAAAGAGTTTTTTGGAGATTATACGGATGAAGAACTTCAATCCTGTGTCACAGGTGCCTATGACGAAAAATTTGAAGCTAAAGAAATTGCACCTATCGCAAAGGTGGGGGACGCCTATATTCTTGAACTTTATCATGGCAAAACGGCAGCTTTTAAGGATATGGCTCTTTCCATTTTGCCTTATCTTCTTACCACAGCATTAAAAAAGGAAAATGAAGATAAGAAAATTTGTATATTAACTGCCACATCAGGAGATACAGGTAAGGCAGCCTTAGAAGGTTTTGCTAATGTTCCAGGGACAGAAATCGTTGTATTTTTCCCAAATGAAGGGGTAAGCCAGATTCAAGAAAGACAAATGATAACTCAAGAAGGTTCAAACACCCATGTATATGCTATCCAAGGAAATTTTGATGATGCTCAAACTGGGGTAAAGAAGATATTTGCAGATGCAGAAATTGCTTCAAAACTTGACGCCATGAACTGCAAACTGTCTTCTGCAAACTCTATAAATATAGGCCGTCTCGTTCCCCAAGTAGCTTATTATGTTTATGGTTATGCAAAGCTATTAGAAAACAGTTCTATTTCTTCAGGAGATAAAATTAATGTGGTTGTACCAACAGGAAACTTTGGAAATATATTAGCAGCATACTATGCAAAATTAATGGGAGTACCAATCAATAAGCTTATTTGTGCTTCTAACGAAAATAATGTTTTGACAGACTTCATATCAACAGGTACATATGATATTAACAGAAACTTTCTACTTACCAACTCTCCTTCCATGGATATTTTAATCTCTAGCAATCTAGAAAGACTTCTATATCTTCTGGGAGAAGGAAGCGAAGAAGTATCTATACTTATGAAGGAGTTGGAAGATAATAAAAAATATACAGTAAGTAGCAAAATCAAAAATAAACTTGCAGATTTTTATGGTGCTTTTGCTTCAGTTGAGCAAACCAACGAAACCATCACAAAAGTATACGAAGAAAAAAAATACTTGCTGGATACTCACACAGCCGTTGCCTACAAAGTATATGAAAACTATATAGCAGAAACTGGAGATAAAACCACTACTCTTATTGCTTCCACAGCTAGCCCTTACAAATTTGCAGATAGCGTTGCTAAGTCAATCGGTATAGATATTGTTCAAGATGGCTTTGAAAATGTAAATCGCCTTCACCAAAAGACTGGAGTATCAATCCCTAAGGGACTTAAAGATTTAGATAAGAAACCTGTCTTACATGAAA
>CAYJJM010000217.1:0-1630 GCA_964370515.1 uncultured Oscillospiraceae bacterium
CACTTCTATCTAGAATAAATATTAACGCACAAAAAGTCGTGCTGCTTTTCTATAAGTAAAGTATAGCACGCATTAAATTATAGGAGTATACCACAATGAGTACAAGACTTTTTGCAGACAGCCACGAATGGATTGTTATTGAAGACGGAATTGCAACAGTAGGAATTAGTGATTTTGCACAAGCTGAATTAGGTGATATCACTTATATCGACCTTCCAGCTGTTGGCGATACACTTACAAAAGGAAAAGAATTTGCTGCTGTTGAATCAGTAAAAGCTGCTTCTGATATCTACTCACCAGTAGACGGTGAAGTTGTTGAAATCAACGAAGCTTTAGATGCTACACCAGAAGTTGTAAATGGTTCACCTTATTCTGAAGGTTGGCTTATCAAAATTAAAACTTCATCTACTCCTGAAGGTCTTCTTTCAGAAGAAGAATATAATGCTAAATATTCTAAATAGTATATAAAGCAAGTTTTTTAAGAGAGGGTGAAAGTACACTTTAGTTCAAAATGTACTTTCACCCTCTTTGCATTTTTATATTTTCTAAATAAAATAATTTGAAGGCACTGTCTAATCTATATACCCTTCATCTACTAACAAATCTGTTCCGGTTGCAGCATTGCGAGCAAGCTCGTCACATCGTTCGTTCTGTGGATGTCCTGCATGCCCTTTAACCCATTTAAAATCGACAGTATGCTTGAGTAGTTGCGAATGAAGTAGAATCCAAAGATCTTTATTCTTAACATCTTTTTTATTGGCAGTTTTCCAACCGTTTTTTTGCCAATTTTTTAACCAATATTCTTTGATGGCTTTTGTAACGTATTGAGAATCTGTATAAACGTCTGCAATGCAAGGTTCTTTAAGAGATTGCAAAGCACAGATTACACCAAGTAACTCCATTCTATTATTTGTGGTGCGGGTATAACCTTGAGAAAGTTCTTTTTCTATTCCGTTATATTCTAAAACAGCACCGTAGCCGCCTTTTCCTGGATTCCCTAAAGATGAACCATCTGTGTAGATATTTACTCTTTTTCTGGTGGTCATTATTTATCCTTATTATTCTTATGTTCTAAAATTTCACTTGTAACCTTGTCAATATTTGAATCAGATGATTTGTTTTTATCATTGAAAGAAATTTTTTTAGGGTCGCCAAAGAGGTTATATTCTATAAACTCTGTTGGGGAAGAATTTTCTTCGGGTTCGGAATCTAGTTGATTTTTAAAGTTTTCCTGCTCTTTTTTTATGAGCTTGGTATCTTTAATGACATTGAGATAACCGGAAAGTACGCCAAGTATAGCACCAATAATAATGCCATAAGGATTTGAATCTAAATAACTATCTATTAAGTAGCCAAGCCCAGCACCTACAATAGGGCCGGAAACCATGTGCATTCCCATGACGGAGGCTGTGCTGAGTAGGGCATAGATAGATGATTTTTTCTTTGCCATTTTGCTGTCCTTTTTTTGCTTTCAAATTGGAGAATAATGTGTTAATGTCTTTTTAGCAAAGCATAATATACCTGTTTTGTATATAAAAGGAGAACATATGTCTATCAAAAATAATGATGTTGTATCAGTACAGTATATCGGAACATTCGACGACGGAACAGAGTTTGACCGCTCAACTCC
>CAYJJM010000218.1:0-678 GCA_964370515.1 uncultured Oscillospiraceae bacterium
TCTAATTTCCACAAAACATGTTGAATTCCATCTTCCAATGAAATATCATATAATGGTTCTTTATTAATTATATATTCGTTAATTATTTTTTTAATTTTCCCTTCATCTTTGTATGTCAAAAATATTGGTTCTGTTTGTGCATTAATAGTATCAAAATGCTTTGTTCTATCTCTTTCTTTTTCAACTCTTGTTAGTTCATGTTTTTTCACTACATCATCAATGTAATCATCCACAGAAACACATGCAACTATTCCAGTTTGAATATTGTTTCCCATTTTTTGTTTATAAATATAAAGACAATCCTCTTTTTCTTTCAATAAAATTTTTTCATCTAAAAATTTGTCAAGATTCTTTTTTCCCATTGTATATACTTGGTCACTATAAACATTAACATCTTCAGGTAAATCAATTTCCGAACGAGAAATATGTAAAAAGGAATAAGGATTCCCTTTGGCCAGTTCCCTAGATTCAATTACATCAATAACATCATAAGGAAGTGCAATAACTTCTTTCGAAAAATTTTCATTTGGTCTAATTGCTTGAAAAGGTTTAATTCTGGCCAACGTTTACCTCCTTAATAATATAGTCAACTACATCCTCTATTGTCATATTGGTAGTTTCAATAATTTTAGCATCTTCTGCCTGAGTTAGCGGGTTTAATTTTCTAGTTGTATCATT
>CAYJJM010000218.1:688-1566 GCA_964370515.1 uncultured Oscillospiraceae bacterium
CTCAAATCGTCTTCTTGCTCTTTCTTCAATAGTTGCATTCATAAAATATTTATATTCTGCATCTGGCAAAACATTCGTGCCTATGTCTCTACCATCCATCACAACACTATTCTCTGTTCCTATTTCCCTTTGTAATGCAACTAGTTTTGATCTTACTAGATCAATAGCTGCTATTTCAGATGCCATCATAGAAACATCTGCAGTTCTAATTTGGTCAGTAACTTTTTCGCCATCTAAAAAAATATCACCTTGTTTAAAGTCTATTGTTGTGTGTTCTATAACCTCTTGAAGAGATGCTTGATTATTTATATCAATATTATTTTTTAGCACTTTAAGAGCCATTGCCCTATACATAGCTCCAGTGTCAATATATATAACTTCTAATTTTTTTGCCAGAATTTTTGCCACAGTGCTCTTTCCTGAGCCTCCTGGTCCATCAATTGCGATTCGTAAAATGTTTTTTTCTTCCATTTATCCTCCAATAACAATCTTTTATTTGTTTTTACTTATTAGACTTTCAATTTCTGCAACAAAGGTATTAATATCTGTAAACTGTCTATAAACTGATGCAAATCTAACATAAGCAACTTGATCCAAATCTTTAAGTTCATCCATTATCAGTTCACCAATAAAGGTACTTGCTATTTCTTTTTCCATTGTATTACTAACACCTTTTTCAATTTTGCTAACAATTTCCTCAATTTGTGACAATTTAACAGGTCTTTTTTCACAGGCTTTAATTATTCCTTTAGTAATCTTTGTTTTATCAAAAGCCTCTCTACTTCCATCTTTTTTTATAACCATAATTATAATAGCTTCTACTTTTTCATAAGTTGTGAATCTTCTTTGACATTTTTCGCACTCTCTTCTTCTTCTAA
>CAYJJM010000219.1:0-1542 GCA_964370515.1 uncultured Oscillospiraceae bacterium
ATTAAAGAAAGATGGTATCTATTAGATGAATAATATGGTTGAAATAGTAGAACTGATATATAAGTATGAAAGCCACGGTGAAGAAGACATGTTGACCAATGCTTTAAATGGGATTAACCTTTCTGTAGAGAAAGGTAGTTTTACTGCTATCATTGGAGAAAATGGTTCAGGGAAATCGACTATTGCAAAATGTATTAATGGACTTTTTTGGCCCACAGAAGGACCTCATCAGCTTTCGGGCGGACAGAAACAAAGAATAGCCATAGCAGGAGCCATAGCAATGGAACCAGATTGCATAATATTTGATGAACCAACAGCAATGTTAGACCCACAGGGTAGAGAAGAAGTTATGGAAATCATCCATGAGCTTAACAAGAAAGGGATTACAGTTGTTTTGATTACTCATATGATGGAAGAAGCTGCCTTGGCAGACAAAATCTTTATAGTAGATAAAGGAGAAGTTGTTTTTGAAGGAAGCCCAAAGGAAGCTTTTTCCAATAAGGAAATGATAGAAAGTTTAAAACTAGCCCTTCCTTTTGAAGTGGAGCTTGCCCATAGATTAAATGAAAAGGGAATAAAAATACCTACATCAATATTAACTGAAGAAGAATTAATTGAAGAAATTAAAGGCGTTAAAGGAATTTAAAATGACAATAGAAGTGAAAAATATTACATATACATACGGAAAAGGATTACCACATGAATCTTTGGCGATTAAAAACCTTTCGGTGAAAATAGATCGAAGAAGTTTTTTAGGAGTTATTGGTCACACAGGATCAGGGAAATCCACATTTTTGCAACATTTAAATGGATTGCTTAAACCAGATAGTGGGGAAATCTATATTAATGAGACTAATATAACAGACTCTAAAACCAACGCAGTTGAAATGAGAAAAAAAACCGGGCTAGTCTTCCAATATCCAGAGTACCAACTTTTTGAGGAAACCGTAGAAAAGGATATAGCTTTTGGACCAAAAAACCTAGGTTGTTCAGAAGCAGAAATAAAAGAAAGAGTTAAAGAGGCAATGAAACTTGTTGAACTTCCTTTTGAAGAATACAGGAATAGATCTCCTTTTGATTTGTCGGGAGGGCAAAAGCGTAGGGTTGCAATAGCAGGAGTTTTGGCTATGAATCCAGAAGTGCTAATATTGGATGAACCTACGGCAGGTCTAGACCCCAAAACCCATGAAGGTATTCTGAGGATGATAAATAGAGTTCACAAAGATTGGGGTGGCATAACTATATTGGTATCCCATAACATGAATGATGTTGCTCAATATTGTGATCGTGTAATTGTAATGGATGAAGGAGAAATAATACTAGAAGGTTCTCAAAAGAAATTTTTAAAGAAGAAAAAAAGCTAGAGGAGATAGGTCTTTCTTTGCCTAAGGCAACACAAATTTACAATAGACTCGTAAAAGAAAAGGTTATTGAAGAAAACCAAAATAATACTGGAGAAGAAAATGGAAAGAATGAAATTCCAGTGAATATGATGGAACTAGTTAAGATTTTGGAGAGGAATTTATGTTAAGGGATATTACG
>CAYJJM010000220.1:0-456 GCA_964370515.1 uncultured Oscillospiraceae bacterium
TATAACTATGGTATATCCAAACGCGAAACAAATCAAAAAGTTTTTGGAGTCTTTGAACAAAAAGTGCTTAGGCCTCATAGTCCATTGATGCGAGGATTTGATGAATATTTTTACGCACCACACTCTAGACATACTTATGTAGAAACAGAGGACATCGAAAAATGTGAGAGTTTAAGAATTTTGGCACAATCAGAAGAGGCGGGAGTTCATATTGCAGCTACGGAAAATGGCAGAGAAATATATGTGTTAGGCCACCAAGAATATGATAGGGAAACATTAGAACTTGAATACAAAAGAGACATAGACAGAGGTTTGGGTATAGAACCGCCCAAGAACTATTATAAAGGGAATGATCCTAATAGTGAAATAATATTTAGATGGAGAAGTCATGCAAGCTTGCTATTTTCAAACTGGCTAAATTATTTTGTTTATCAGAATACCCCTTATGATTTAGGA
>CAYJJM010000220.1:466-1513 GCA_964370515.1 uncultured Oscillospiraceae bacterium
ACACCGTATGACATATCAATGGAATTTCAAAAGGAAAAGGAAAAATAAAAAACAAAAGAAAGCTTAAAGCGCAAAAACAAAAGCAAAAAATGGGAAAACAAAAATAGCCTGTCAAGTAGAAGCCGAAAGGAAAAAGAAAAATAAACTGCCAAGTGGAAGGCAAAAAGAGTTGATTAATTGAAGTATTGAAATTAAGAAAAGGAGAAAAAATGGCAAAGTATTTTGACACACCATCAAGAACATTTAATGAGTATTTGCTGGTACCAGGGTATTCAGCAAAAAGTTGCGTAGTTGAAAACACAGATTTGCAAACACCACTAGTAAAATTTAAAAAAGGTGAAACACCAGCTTTGTCTATGAATATACCAATGTGTTCAGCTATTATGCAATCTGTTTCGGACGATAAACTAGCAGTTGCCCTTGCAAAAGAAGGGGGAACTTCCTTTGTATTTGGTTCTCAAACAATTGAGAATCAAGCCAAGATGGTAAAAAGAGTAAAAAGTCACAAAGCAGGATTTGTAAAAAGCGATACGAATATAAGGCCTGAGCAAACTCTCAAAGATGTAATGGAACTAAAAGCTAAAACAGGACACTCAACTGTTGCGGTTACAGAAGATGGCACATCTGAGGGTAAGGTAGTGGGAATTGTAACAAGCAGAGACTATAGACCAAGCAGAATGGCGGAAGACATAAAAGTTTCTGAGTTCATGACACCTTTTGAAAAATTGATTTATGGGCAAGAAGGAATAAGTTTATCCGAGGCAAATGACATCCTGTGGGATAACAAGCTAAATGCACTTCCAATAGTAGACAAAGGTGGTAGGTTAACTCACTTTGTTTTTAGAAAAGACTACGATACACACAAAGCCAACCCTAATGAAAATTTGGACAACCACAAAAGATATATAGTAGGGGCAGGAATAAATACTAGAGATTATGAAGAGCGAATTCCAGCCTTGGTAGAAGCAGGAGTGGATCTTTTGTGCATAGACTCTTCAGAAGGATATACAGAGTGGCAAAAAGATGTTATAGAATATGTGAGAAATA
>CAYJJM010000221.1:0-1506 GCA_964370515.1 uncultured Oscillospiraceae bacterium
CATTGATTACCCAGGAGAGGCAAGCCCTATTCTTCAAAGTGAAGAAGAGGCAGGACCTGTAGGAATTGCTACCATTGGATTTGGTCAAGGGTTAGCAATATCTCCGATACAGCTTATTGCTGCAATTGCATCCTTTGGTAATGAGGGTAACCTAATGCAACCACGACTCGTTAAAGGCATAATTGATGATGAGGGTAAGGAAATAGAGTTTGAACCAAATGTAGTTAGGAAAACTGTTTCAGAAGAAACTGTAGATGAAATTAAAAATATCATGGTAGATGTGGTAGAGGATGGAACAGGTGGAAGTCTGAAAATTCCAGGATATACCGTAGGTGGGAAAACGGCTACATCTGAAATAGAAGAAGGTGGTGTATATACAGATAAAAGAATAGGCTCTATTGTAGCGATGGCACCTATGGAAGACCCTAAGATTGCAGTTTTGTTTATGAATGTAGCGCCGCAAAAAGGGGGAACATATTCAAGCGTTACAGCTGGTCCTTGGGCTAAAGAAATTTTGGAAAGTACACTCAAATATCTAGATATTGAACCATCAAATGGGGAAGAAGTAAAAGATGATAAAGTTTATGTGACAGTACCAAATGTAGTTGGAAAAACTGAAAATGAAGCAATAATTTTAAGGTAAAGGGACAATACCCTGAAAGTGGAGAACAAATACAAGAAGGTGGAATGATATATATATATAAGGAGTAAGGTATGAAAAGATTACAAATAAAAGAAATTCTAATGCCGGTAAAAGGGGAACTTATTAAAGGAAAGGAAGAGGCTTCATTTAATAATGTTTCGAGAATGTCAACTGAAGGAAATAAAGATACTTTGTTTTTTTTTCTTATAGGCGATAGAATTAATGGTCATGAATATATAGAAGATGTGGTGAAAATAGGTGTAAAGTCATTGGTTATCTCTGATGAAAGTTATTTGGCAAAAATTGAAAAGTACATACTAGAAGATGAAGAATTGAATATAATCCTTGTAGAAGATACTAAGAAAGCAATGCAAGATTTGGCAAAGTATTATTTAGAAGTACTGGCACCAAAGGTTGTTGGCATAACAGGAAGTGTAGGAAAAACTACAACCAAAGATATTCTTTTTCAAATAGTAAACAGTAAGTATAAAGCTGGAAAAACTATGGGGAACTATAATAACAAATTCGGATTACCTCTTAGCATATTGGCATTGGAAGAAGGCACTGAGGTTGCTATTTTAGAAATGGGAACCAGCGAAGCTGGAAACATAAAACTTTTGGCTGACTTGGCCAGACCATCTGTTGCAATAGTAACAACTATTGGAACTTCTCACATAGAAACTCTAGGAACTAGAGAAAACATATTAATAGAAAAACTAAGTATTACTTCATATTTCGAAAATGATGATACTCTTATTTATTTTCCTGACGATTATTTAAAACAAGAAAAAATAAATTGTAAAGCCATTGCAGTAAAAAAAGAAAATGGAAGAAATGGGGATTTAATTGTAAAAAATATTAAG
>CAYJJM010000222.1:0-1502 GCA_964370515.1 uncultured Oscillospiraceae bacterium
GGCATTCCTGCATAAATTCTTGTATTATATGGAGAATCAATGCGCAAATCTGATGCCGTTGGTTCAACACCCTCTCCAACTTTTCCTGTTGCATAATTAACAGTAGCACAACTTCCTAGGCTCATATTTATATCCAATCTATTATGGAATACACTTGATACTTTGCCTATATCATCTTCCAATGCAGTCTCTTTTTCAATGATTGAGGCTAATATAATTATTTCATACAAATCATATCCCATCTTTTCTATCTCAGCATAATCTTCATCTGTCAAAAGGGAATCAAATTCTCTAAGCATAGCATCTACTACAACTTCGCCACTACTTCCCGGCTCAAACATGTATGACTCAGGGAATAAGAATCCCTCTAGTCTATTGGCCCCTGATTCTGGAACATATTTCATAAATTCGTAATCGTATTCCCCAAACTCTACTGCTTCCAAAAATTCTTCTTGTGAAACTATACCACTTTCCTCTAACAGCTCTGCCATTTGTGTTATTGTGTAACCCTCTGGTATTGTAATAAGTTCTCCTGTTCCAGTAATTCCATCTGTCAGGTTATCTATAATTACCCCGACTGACATTGAAGGTGAAAAATTATATGTACCTGCTTGCATTTTCCCATCTGCAAATTTAATTTTTGAATATAGCTTAAAGGCAAATTCTGACTTTATAATACCTTCCTCATATAAAATACTGGCAATTTGATTTGTTCCTGATCCTGATGGAATTAAAACTTTTACTGTAGATGTATCACTATGGTCCTTTGCCTGTCCCAAAATTGCAAATCCACCAAATACGGACAACAAAAATAATAATGCAACCAGGATTATTATAAAAATCTTTTTCTTTTTGTTTTTACTCTTTTTACCTTTTTTTTCTACTACTTCATCAGTTTTAGTAATATTTATATCTTTTTCTTTATTTTTCTTTCTCATTTTTTCCTCTTATATCAAAAGGTGTATTGCTACACCCTTTTAAACTTCAAACTATTTTGCTCTGCTTAAATAATCACCAGTCCTTGTATCTATTTGTATGATTTCTCCTTCTTCTATAAAGATAGGAACCTGTATTACTGCACCTGTTTCAACTGTGGCAGCTTTTGTTACATTGGTAGCAGTATCTCCTTTTATTCCAGGTTCTGTTTCAACAACTTTTAAATTTACAAAGTTTGGTGCTTCAACAAGGAAAGCATTATTTTTATAAAATTTAATAGTTGCCATATCATTTTCTCTAAGATATTTCATTGCTTCTTCCACCTGATCATGCATAAGCGGAACTTGATCATAGCTTTCTTGATCCATAAAATAATAAAGTTCTCCGTCTGAATAAAGATATTGCATTTCCTTTGTTTCAATATGCGCTTTTGGGAATTTATCATTTGGATTAAAAGCCTCTTCTCTTATTGCACCATTTAAAACATTTTTGTATTTTGTTCTTACAAAGGCTGCTCCTTTACCTGGTTTTACATGTTGAAAATCAACTACAACACATGGTTCTCC